>JBJTPC010000067.1:0-8115 GCA_046074905.1 Gammaproteobacteria bacterium | reverse complement strand
CCCAGCTGCCGCTGTCGTCGAGACCCCAGGCCCGGACGGTCCCGTCATCGAGGACGGCGAGGGAGTGGTCCCGCCCGGCCGCGATGGCCACCGCCGGTCGGGGCAATGCCACCTTGACCGGCGTGCCCGTGCTGTTGGTGCTGCCCTGACCCAGCTGCCCGGTCGCATTGCGACCCCAGGCGTAGACATCTCCATTCTGCAAGCGCACGAGGCCATGCCGACCCCCAGCCGCAATCTCGACGGCCACGGATCCCGTGGGCAGCGTCACCCGCGTGGGCGTATCGCTGGCGGCCGTGCCGGCGGTGCCATCACCGCGCTGGCCTTCGCCGTTGTAGCCCCAAGACCAGACGGACCCGTCACTCTTGCGAACGAGCGTGAAGCCCTCCGCGGCCGAGGCCCTCGAGGTATCGAGCTGGGCCGCCACGGCAGGCAGGCCGACCGCGGCACGCGCCGCCACGGCGAGCGTGGCAGGGGTGCTGGTGGCACTGCCGAGCGCGTTGCTCACGGTCACGGTGATGGCCGCACCATCATCGGCAAGGACCGTGGCCGGCAACACGAGGCGGGAGGCGGTGGCGCCGGGGATGTCGATGCCGCCGCGCTTCCACTGGTAGGCGAGATTGCCGCCGATGGCGCGAACGCCGAAGTAGGCGGCATCACCCTCCGCCACGACCTGCGAGTCCGGCGGGGTGGTGACGGTGGGCGTGCTCGAGACGGTGAGTGTGACCGGAACGCTCGACACGATGCCCGCCGCATTACCCACCGCCACGCTGATCACGGCGCCGTCGTCCGCAGCGACCGTGGCCGCCGTGGTGTAGGTGGCGCCGGTGGCGGCACTGATGGGCACTTCATCCCGCAGCCATTGGTAGGACAGGGAATCACCGGTGGCCGTGACGCTGAAGGTGGCCGTGGCCCCGACATTGACGGCGGCCGCCACTGGCTGCACGGTAATGGCCGGTGGCCCCTTCACCGTCAACGTGGCCTCGTTGGTGGTGGCGCTGCCCTCGCCGTTGGTGATGGTGACGCTGAACTTGGCGCCGTTATCGGCGGCAGTGAGCGCCGGCGTGGTGTAGGTGATACCGGTGGCCCCGGCGATGGCCACGCCATTGCGCTTCCACTGGAAGGCCAGCGGCGCGGCGCCTTCGGCGCCGAAGGAGAAGGTCGCCGTCTGGGTTTCGAAAGCCGTCGCATCCTGGGGGTGCGCGGTGATCTTCGGAGCCCCGTAGGACCCGCCCATGCAGCCCGCCAGCAGGGCGGTGGCGAAGACAAGACCGGCGCCCAGGAAGCGGGCGGCACGCAGGAACGGGCGGGACGGGCTCCCGGCGGGTGCGAAGGCGATCATCGGCATCCTTGTGAGGCGACCGGGACTCCCCGGAGCGTTCCGAGGATAGCAAATCGGGCCTCCCGGCGCCGTCAGGCCGGCCTGGGAAGCGTCAAGCCTGGCGTGCCACCTCGAACAGCAGGCCGCCACCCAGCCAACCGAGCAGTCCGGCGCAGGCCAGGTACATGCCGACGCGCCAGGCGGTCCCGGCCCGACGCCGGAATGCCTCGACGAACCCAGCGCACAAGAAGGCGGACACGACGCTGCTGGTCATGAACCCGGCGAAGAACACCGCGTAGTCCACCGGCTCCGGTGCACTCACGCCCAGCACCGCCAGGGCCGCACCCATGGCCGACCAGTACGCGAGATTTTGTGGATTGGTCATCGACAGCACCACCCCCGCGCCGATGGCGTGGCGGCCGGCTGCCCGGGGATCCACGGCGACCGGGGGTACCTCACGGCGCGCCTCCCAGGCATCGCGGAGCGCCAGCCAGGCGAGCCACGACAGGTACAGACCGCTGGCGAACGTGACCGGCAGTCGCACGGCGGGCGCCTGCAGCATCAGCCCGACACCGGCGAGGCCGAGGATTGCCCAGGTGGCATCGCCGGCCAGGGAACCGAACTGCACGCCGAGCGCGGCGCGGTAGCCCTCGTGCAGGCCTCGGCGCAGGGTCTCGGCGAACACCGCGCCGGGCGTCAGGTTGAAGACCAGCCCGAGCCCGAAGGCACCGACGAACAGTCCCAGCCACGGCGTTACACTATCGAGCATCCCCATCCCCGGATTGAACCGCCCCGATGCCATCCCGAAGCCCGTGGCGCATTGTCGCCGCTTTCGCCCTGCTCTGTGCCACCCTGTTGCTGCCGATGGCCGGACAGGCCACCACGCTCATCCCCCCGCCCCCGGCACTGGCGGCCCGGGGTTACCTGCTGATGGATCCGTACAGCGGTCGGGTGCTGGCGGCAAGCAACGAGACCCAACGCCTCGAACCGGCGAGCCTGACGAAACTGATGACGGCTTACGTGGCGTTCGACGCCCTGCGTGCCGGGCGACTGCGTCTCGACCAGCTGCTCACCATCTCGTCGACCGCCTGGAAGCAGGAAGGCTCGCGCACATTCGTCGAGCCGGGCATGCAGGTGTCTGTCGAGGATCTGCTCAAGGGCATGATCGTGCAGAGCGGCAATGACGCAGCCGTCGCCCTCGCCGAAGCGATCGCCGGCAGCGAACCGAGTTTCGCCGAACTGATGAACCTCCATTCGCGCCGGCTCGGCATGGCCGCCTCGCACTGGATGAATGCCACCGGGCTGCCGCATCCCGAGCACCACACGACGGCACGCGACCTCGGCCTGCTGGCAGCCGCCATCATCCGCGAGTTTCCGCAGTACTACCGCTACTACGCTCTGCGGGAATTCACCTTCAACGGCATCACCCAGCAGAACCGCAACGGCTTGCTGGCCCGGGACCCCAGTGTCGACGGCATCAAGACGGGCCACACCGAGAGCGCCGGGTACTGCCTCGCCTCCTCGGCACAGCGCCAGGGCATGCGTCTGGTCGCGGTGGTGCTCGGGACCGCCAGTACGCAGGCACGCGAGGATGCCAGTGCTGCCCTGCTGAACTGGGGCTTCTCCTTCTACGAGTCGCGCCGGGTGGCGGCGGCAGGCAAGAGCCTCCGTCAGGCCGAGGTCTTCAAGTCGGGCCAGTCCGCCGCCTTCGGGGTCCGGCGCGATCTCTGGGTCACGGTCCCGCGGGGTGATTTCGCGCGCGTCCGCGTCGCCGTTTCACTGCCACCGGCCCTCGTCGCCCCGCTGGCCATGGGAACCGCCGTCGGGCAGGTCGTGGTGTCGCTCGACGGCCAGCGGATTGCAACGGCCCCCCTCCATCCGCTGCAACCCGTACCGGCCGGCAATGTTTTCCGACGGGCCTGGGACAGCCTCCGCCTGATCTGGCACTGAAACGGGGAACGGAGCATCATGGCCCTTACCGCACCGCATGCCACCTGCTGGCTCAACGGCAGTTTCCAGCCACTCGCCAGCGCGCGAATCTCGCCGCTCGACCGCGGTTTCCTGTTCGCGGATGCCGTCTACGAAGTCCTGCCCTGCCACGCCGGCCGGCCCTTCCTGTTTCATCCGCATCTCGAGCGCCTCGAGCGCAGCCAGCGCGAAATCGGCCTCGTGCCCACGCTGGATCGCCCCGCCTGGGCGCAGATCCTGCGCGGCCTGGTGGCCCACAACGATGTGCAGGACGGCACCTTGTACCTGCAGGTGTCACGTGGCGCCGAATGGGGCCGGAACCACGCACCACCGCTCGGCATCGAGCCGACGGTGTTCGCATACGCCACCCCACTGCCGCCACTGGACCCCCTCGTGCTGCATGAGGGCGTGGCGGCCCTGACCGTCCCCGACGAGCGCTGGGCACGTTGCGACATCAAGAGCACCTCGCTGCTGGGCAACGTGCTGGCAAAAGGCCGGGCCCAGGCAGCCGGCACCTTCGAGGCAATCCTGGTGGCGGACGGCTGGCTGCGCGAGGGCAGCAGCACCACGGTCCTGCTGGTGCACGACGGCGTGCTGCTCGCGCCGCCCGACAGTCCGCGGGTACTCCCCGGCACCACGCGGGACTTCGTGTTCCGTCTCGCCCGCGGGCTGGGCATTCCGGTGGAACGCCGCGAGTTGCGCGTCGCGGACATGATGAGCGCCTCAGAGGTCCTGATCGGCTTCGCCACCCGCGGCGTGCTGCCGGTGACGCTGATTGACGGCCAGCCCATCGGGCGGGGCGACCAGGCCGGCAGCCCCGGACCGGTCTGGCAACAACTGCATGCGGCCTTCCGCGACCACGTGGCGTCACTCGCCCAGGTGCCTTTCGATGCCCCCGAGGAGTCCTGAACCATGCCGCCCCTGACCCCACTCCCGACACCCGAAGGCACCCTGCTCGAGTTTCCCTGCGAAGTGGATGTCAAGGTCATGGGCCTGGCGGACGAGCACTTCCCCGTCGTGACCCGGCAGGCCGTCGAGAAACATGTCGGGCCACTGCCGGGTCATCGCGTCAAGATCCGCCCGAGTTCCAGCGGCAAGTACGTGTCGATCACCTACGTGGTAGCGGTCGACAGCCATGCGCACCTGCAGGCCGTCTACACCGAGCTTCACGCCACCGGCGTGGTGCTGTTCAAGCTCTAGCGGTCGGCAACGCCGGTCGGCGCCGTGGCATCGCACAGTGCCTGCACGGGAGAGGGCAGCCGCAGGTGCCGCCACAGATGCGGTACCAGGCCCGCGGCGACTTGCCTGACGTCCGCCGGGCCGCCCAGGGCCGACAGCTGCGTCACCGCCATGCCGGAATAACCGCAGGGATTGATGCGCGCATACGGTGCGAGATCCATGGCGACGTTCAGCGCCAGCCCGTGGTAGCTGCAGCCGCGACGGATGCGCAAGCCCAGCGCCGCCAGCTTCGCGCCACCGACGTAAACGCCGGGGGCATCCCGGCGCGCCTCCGCCTCGATGCCGAACGTGGCGACGTAGTCGATGATGGATTGCTCGATGGCGGTGACCAGGTCGCGGACGCCGAAGCCGAGCCGGCGGAGATCGAGCAGCGGATAAACCACCAACTGGCCCGGCCCATGGTAAGTCACTTGTCCGCCACGATCGATCTGCACCACGGGGATGTCCCCCGGTGCGAGCAGATGTTCGGCCTTGCCGGCCATGCCCTGCGTGAAGGTCGGCGGATGTTCCAGGCACCAAAGCTCGTCCGGCGCATCCGGACCCCGGGTCTCGGTGTAGGCCTGCATGCGCAGCCACGCAGGCTGGTAATCGACCCGACCCCACCAGAGCGGCCGCGGCGCCGGCAGCGCCATGATCAGGCGTCCGGCGATGCCGGGGCAGCCGGCTCCGGCAGACCGCAGTTGTTGGCGTCGAGGACCCGGTCCGCGCGGTAGCTCGATCGCACCAGGGGTCCGGCCACCACCTCCCGGAAACCGAGGGCGAGTCCTTGCGCCCGATAGGCGGCAAACTGCTCCGGTGACACGAACCGCTGGACGTCCAGGTGGTTGGGGGTCGGTCGCAGGTACTGACCGAGCGTGAGGATGTCCACCGCCGCCGCGCGACAGTCCTGCATGGTCTCGAGGATTTCCTCGTCGGTCTCGCCGAGTCCGAGCATCAGGCTGGTCTTCGTCAGCACTTCGGGCCGATGGCGCTTGGCGTGCGCCAGCACCTCGAGCGTCCGCTCGTAACCGGCACGCGGATCGCGCACCGGATGGGTCAGCCGACGCACCGTCTCGACATTCTGCGCGAACACCTCGAGACCGGAGTCGACCACCGTCTCGACATCCCGCCTCACGCCCTGGAAATCGGGCGTCAGCGCCTCGACTGCCGTCCGCGGGCGACGCCGCTTGATGGCGCGCACCGTCGCGGCGAAGTGGGCGGCCCCGCCATCGGCGAGGTCATCGCGGTTCACCGAAGTGAGCACCACATAGTCGAGCGCCATCAACTCCACGGTGCGTGCCGTGTTCTCGGGTTCGTCCGCATCCAGCCAGCCACGCGGATTGCCGGTATCGACGGAACAGAAGCGACAGGCTCGGGTGCAGACCGCCCCCATGAGCATGATGGTCGCCGTGCCGTGGTTCCAGCACTCGCCGATGTTGGGGCACTTCGCCTCCTCGCAGACCGTGGCGAGCCGGTGCTCCCGCACCGTGGCCTGGACCTCGTTGAAGCGTTCGCCGGCCGGCAAGCGGGCGCGCAGCCATTTGGGTTTGGGGCCGGCGGCCACCGGGGTCGGTGCTCCCTTGGACTTGATGCCGTCGCGAATCGCGCTGAAGCCCTGCGGGGTCTGGTACTTCTCGCCACTGCGCACGCCAGCCCCGACGGGAGCGGACGGCACCGGGACGGCGGTGGCAATGGGGATACCCTTGAATTCGGCCATGACGGAAACGGGTCCTCGGGGCGAGCCGCGAGCGCGACAGCGACCATTCTAGCGCCGGCTGCGCGGAGCCGCCGGAGCGACGTTCAGGGCCCGCCGTCGCGGAGCTGCGCCGCGAGTTCCGCCAGCCGTTCCGGCGTCCCGACATCCGTCCAGCGGCCTGCCCAGTGGCTACCGGCGATGCGCCCTGCGGCGATTCCCGCATCGAGCAGCGGTTTGAGCGGGCGCTTGCCGGGCGGCAGATCCGCGAAGAACGCCGGCCAGTAGGTGGCCAGGCCGGAAAACGTCCCCGCTACGCTCCGGTTGCAACGCGGCAGCACCGCGCGACGCCCCCCGCTGTCGGCGGGCGCCAGCACGAAGTCGCCGCGGGGATGCTGGGGCGGATTGTCGACCAGCACCAGATGGACGAGGTCGGACCCGACCGGCACCGGCGGAGGCAACGGTGCATCCGTCCAGACATCGCCATTGACCACCGCGAAGGGCGCCACGGGTCCGGCCGAAGGTGCCAGCCAGCGCAGCGCAGCGATGATGCCGCCGGCCGTCTCGAGCGGCTCGGGCC
This sequence comes from Gammaproteobacteria bacterium, assembly GCA_046074905.1. GTDB lineage: Bacteria > Pseudomonadota > Gammaproteobacteria > Steroidobacterales > Steroidobacteraceae > CAIOHZ01. The sequence continues at coordinate 1,338 of JBJTPC010000067.1, read as the reverse complement.
CCTCGTCGCTGTAGGTCAAGCCGAGTCCGAAGCGTTGCCCATCGCCAAGAGCCCGGGGCAACTGCTCGCCCAGCCAACTGGTATTGACCACCACATCCGTGACCCCGGCCGCCGCCAGCTTGCGGAGATGCCATTCAATTAGCGGTCGACCGCCGACCGGCAACAGGGGCTTCGGGGTCGTCAGCGTGAGCGGGCGCATCCGCTCACCGCGGCCTGCCGCAAGCACCATGGCACGCCTGACCGGGTGGCTCACGCGCGGGCAGCCGCAAGTGCCCGCGTCTGGCCGCCGGCGAACGCCGGAACCACGCGCGCGTGGAACAGTGCCTCGAGCGGGGCAAGCTCGGGATAGAGCGGCAGCACCTCGAGCACGTAGTCGAGGACCCGTGGCAGGTCGTGCAGATAGCCGGACTTGCCATCGCGCCACCACAAGCGCGCGAAGATGCCCAGAACCTTCAGGTGGCGCTGCACCCCCATGAGATCGAAGTCGCGAACGAAGGTCGCCGCATCCACCGCCGGGGACAGGAGCCCGGCCTCGACGGCCTCGCGGCGGTAGGACTCCACCCACGCGAGCACGCGGGGCCGCGGCCAGCGCAGATAGCAATCCTTGTAGAGCGAGACGAGGTCGTAGGTGATCGGACCGCGAACGGCATCCTGGAAATCGAGAATGCCGGGATTGCCGGCGGTACAGACCATGAGATTGCGGGAATGGTAATCGCGGTGCACCAGTACCTGGACCTGCGACAGCGCCGCAACCGCCAGTCGCGCGAATACCGACTCCAGGGCATGGCGCTCGTCGGTACTGAGGGCCAGATGAAGATGCCGCTCGAGAAACCACTCCGGCAGCAACTGCATTTCGCGATCGAGCAGCGCCAGCGAATAGACCGGCAGGCCGAGCGCCGCCCGCTGTCCACCTGCCTGCATCCGGAGCAGCGCGGCCGCGGCATCCCCGTAGAGCTTTTCCGTCGTCGCCTCATCGGCCGCGGCCAATACCGGCTGGTACTGGGTGTTCCCCAGATCCGACAGCAGCAGGAATCCCTGCTCGGGCTCCTCGGCCAGGATGTGCGGCACGTTGACGCCCGTCTCGCGCAGCAAGCGGGCGATACGGACGAAGGGCCGGGTGTCCTCGCGGCCCGGTGGGGCATCCATCGCGATGGTCGTTGCGCCCTCATGGTGCACGCGGAAGTAGCGCCGGAAGCTGGCATCGGCGGAGGCGGGCTCGCAGTGGGCACCGGCAAGACCGACCGTATCGTGCAGCCAGACCAGCAGGTACTGCAGCCGCTCGTCGGGCAGCACGGGGGAAACGGCGTCGGGGGTTGGCATCCGATGATTATAATGACG
>JBJTPC010000066.1:0-3258 GCA_046074905.1 Gammaproteobacteria bacterium | reverse complement strand
TCAGGCCGCGGACTGCGGCCTCCGTCAGGACGCGGGTGGTCTCCTGGAACGACGCCGCCGAGATGAACGACTCGGTCGCCAGCGAGGCCTTGGTGATGCCGAGCAGCAACTGCTCGTACTTCGCCGGGGCCTTGTCCGGGTCGCCGAGGCGGTCGTTGAGCTCGAGCACGCGGGCGCGGTCGCGCTGCTCGCCGCGGAGCAGCGCGGTGTCGCCGCCGTCGAGGACCTCCACCTTGCGGAGCATCTGGCGGATGATCACCTCGATGTGCTTGTCATTGATGCGCACGCCCTGCAGGCGGTACACATCCTGGATCTCGCGCACGAGGTAATTGGCAAGCGCCTCGGCACCCTGCAGGCGCAGGATGTCGTGGGGGTTCGGCTCGCCGTCGGCGATGACCTCGCCGCGGCCCACCTGCTCGCCCTCGAAGACGTTCAGGTGGCGCCACTTCGGGATCAGCTCCTCGTACTTGTCGCCGTTCTCCGAGGTGATGATCAGGCGGCGCTTGCCCTTGGTCTCGCGACCGAAGCTGACCGTGCCCGAACGCTCGGCGAGAATCGCCGGGTCCTTCGGCTTGCGGGCCTCGAAGAGGTCGGCAACGCGCGGCAGACCGCCGGTGATGTCGCGGGTCTTGGAGGATTCCTGCGGGATGCGGGCGATGACGTCGCCGACCGACACCTGCGCACCGTCCTCCAGCGACACCAGCGCACCGGCCGGCAGCGAGTAGACCGCCGGGATCTCGGTGTTGGCGAAGGTGACTTCCTTGCCCTTGGCATTGACCAGGCGCACGACAGGACGCAGGTCCTTGCCGCCGAGGCCACGCTGCTTGGCATCGAGGACCACGGTGCTCGACAAGCCGGTGACGTCATCGGTCTGCTTCTGTACCGTGACGTTGTCGACGAAGTCCTGGAACTTGATGAAGCCGGCCACTTCCGTGACCACCGGGTGGGTGTGCGGATCCCACTCGGCAACGCGCGCACCTGCGGCCACCGCATCGCCCTCGTTCACGGTGATCACCGCGCCGTAGGGGATCTTGTAGCGTTCGCGCTCGCGACCGAACTCGTCCTGCACGCCCAGCTCGCCGCTGCGCGACACCGAGACGAGATGCCCCTTCTCGTGGCGCACTGCCTTGATGTTGTGGAAGCGGATCGTGCCCTTGTTCTTCACTTCCACGTTGCTGGCGGCGGCCGCACGCGAAGCGGCACCACCGATGTGGAAGGTACGCATCGTCAGCTGCGTGCCGGGCTCGCCGATCGACTGGGCGGCGATGACGCCGACGGCCTCGCCGATGTTGATGCGGCGGCCACGGGCCAGGTCGCGTCCGTAGCACTGCGCGCACACGCCATAGCGCGTGTGGCAGGTGATGGGCGAGCGGACCATGATCTCGTCGACACCGGCCTGCTCGACCATCCGCACCAGCTTCTCGTCGAGCAGCTGGCCGGCCTCGACCAGCACCTCGTCCGAACCCGGGCGCAGGATCTCGCGGGCGGTGGTACGGCCGAGCACGCGCTCGCCGAGACCCTCGACCACGTCGCCACCCTCGACGATCGGCGCCATGCGCAGGCCTTCCTCGGTGCCGCAGTCCTGCTCGGTGACGACGAGGTCCTGGGCCACGTCGACCAGGCGGCGGGTGAGATAGCCGGAGTTGGCGGTCTTGAGCGCCGTGTCCGCCAGGCCCTTGCGCGCGCCGTGCGTCGAGATGAAGTACTGGAGGACGTTCAGGCCCTCGCGGAAGTTGGCATTGATGGGCGTCTCGATGATCGAGCCGTCCGGCTTGGCCATCAGGCCGCGCATGCCGGCCAGCTGGCGGATCTGCGCCGCGGAACCACGGGCGCCGGAGTCCGCCATCATGAAGATGCTGTTGAAGGACTTCTGAGTGACCGGGCGACCCTGCAGGTCGGTGGCCTGCTCCGTGCCCAGCTTGTCCATCATCGCGCGCGCCACCTGGTCGTTGGTACGCGACCAGATGTCGACGACCTTGTTGTAGCGCTCGCCGTTGGTGACGAGGCCCGAGGCGTACTGGCCCTGGATCTCCTTCACTTCCTTGTCGGCGCGATCCAGGATCGCACCCTTCTCGTCGGGCACGACCATGTCGTCGACGCCGATCGAGACGCCGGCGCGAGTCGCGTAGGCGAAGCCGGTGTACATCAGCTGGTCGGCGAACACCACGCTCTCCTTCAGGCCGAGCGAGCGGTAGCACTCGTTCAGCGTGGCGGAGATCGCCTTCTTGGTCATGTCGCGGTTGACCAGGTCGAAGCTCATGCCGCGGGGCAGGATCTCAGAGAGCAGGGCACGGCCGACGGTGGTCTGTACGACGCGACGCGTGGCCAGTTCGCGGCCCTCCTCGTCACGCTTCCACTCGGTGATGCGCACCTTCACCTTCGCACCCAGGCTCGCCTGGCGGGTCTCGTAGGCGCGTCGCGCCTCGTTGGTGTCCACGAAGGACATGCCCTCGCCGGCCGCACCGGCCTTCTCGCGGGTCATGTAGTACAAGCCCAGCACCACGTCCTGCGAGGGAACGATGATCGGGTCACCGTTCGCCGGCGAGAGGACATTGTTCGTGGCGAGCATCAGCGCCCGTGCCTCGAGCTGGGCCTCGAGCGACAGCGGCACGTGGACGGCCATCTGGTCGCCGTCGAAGTCGGCATTGAAGGCGGTGCAGACCAGCGGGTGCAGCTGGATGGCCTTGCCCTCGATCAGCACCGGCTCAAAGGCCTGGATGCCGAGACGGTGCAGCGTCGGGGCGCGGTTCAGCAGCACGGGATGTTCGCGGATGACCTCCTCGAGGATGTCCCACACCTCCGGGCCCTCGCGCTCGACCATGCGCTTGGCGGCCTTGATCGTGCTCGCCTCGCCCCGGATCTGCAGCTTCGAGAAGATGAACGGCTTGAACAGCTCGAGCGCCATCTTCTTCGGCAGGCCGCACTGGTGCAAACGCAGCGTCGGGCCGACCACGATGACCGAACGACCGGAGTAGTCGACGCGCTTGCCGAGCAGGTTCTGGCGGAACCGGCCCTGCTTGCCCTTGATCATGTCGGCGAGCGACTTGAGCGGGCGCTTGTTGGTGCCGGTGATGGCACGGCCGCGGCGGCCGTTGTCGAGCAACGCGTCGACGGCCTCCTGCAGCATGCGCTTCTCGTTGCGGACGATGATGTCCGGGGCCGAGAGCTCGAGCAGACGACGCATGCGGTTGTTGCGGTTGATGACCCGGCGGTAGAGATCGTTGAGGTCGGAGGTGGCGAACCGGCCACCGTCGAGCG
>JBJTPC010000065.1:0-6290 GCA_046074905.1 Gammaproteobacteria bacterium | reverse complement strand
AGAAGTATACGTACAAGAAGCAGTATAAATATTAAGAAGACCTCGCGCGCTGGCATGGTCGCATCAAGGCGCGAACCATCGCCAACGTGGCCGCGCTGGTGTTCGTATTCGGATTCCTTGCGTGGTTCGCCTGGCCGTTGGCGCTGGCCGCCTTGTTGCCGGCGTTGATCGGTCTGGCGGGGCTGTTCTGGGCGGGCCGACGTCTCGAGCGCCACGCCGCCGTGGCCCGCCGGGCCCGCTCGCGATTGATCGGTCGCGCCCTGCGCGCCCGGCAGTCCGCCGCGGGATCCCGGTCGGCGACGCGGACGGCCCTCGAGGAGTTGGACAGTCGCGGACGCCGCTTGGCACGCGCGATGGTGGTGGCGGCCCGTGACAGTGGCTGGATGGATGCGTTCGGACTGTTCACGACCGGTGGTGCGCTGATGGCCGCCTTGGCCGTCGGCACGTGGTTGGTGGCCGCGGGCGACATCAGCACCGGTACCGTGCTGCTCGCCACGGTATGGATCGGGCAGTTGTCGCGCCCCGTCCATGAGTTGGCCCGTGCCCAGGACACCTGGCGTCGTGCCCGTGTGAGCGAGCAGAAGCTCGAGGTCTTTTTCGCCACGGCACCGGAGGGCAAGTGATGGCGTTGCCGCTCGGTGGGGTGACGCCGCTCGGCACGGACCGGGGTATTCGCGTGCCGCGGGGTCGGCGAGTCCTGCGTACGCTCGAGGGAGCGGACGGCGGCAAGTTCTTCCTGCAAATACCGGTCGGATGGTCTCCCGGTGGCCCGGTACTGATCGCCATTCATGGCATCTCGCGCGAAGCTCGCCAGCAGATCGACCTGTTCGCGGCGCACGCCGCGCTTCATCGCTGCGCGCTCATCGCACCGTGGTTCCGCGACGACGACTACGCCGGCTTCCAGCGTCTCGGACTCGATGGGCGCGGCGGCCGCGCCGACCGGTTCCTGTTGCGCATCCTCGCCGCTTTCGACGAACTGTTCGAATGCGCCACCCCCGCCTTTGCACGCTTCCTGTTCGGGTATTCCGGTGGTGCCCAGTTCGCCCATCGATTCGCCTTGCTGCACCCCGGTCACTGCGCCGCGCTCGTACTCGGGGCAGCCGGTTGGTACAGCTTCCCGGATCCCGCCATCGCCTGGCCGCGTGGACTGGCCGCCTGGCCGGGTGACCGGCAGCCGGATCTTGCGGCCTGGCTGCGGCTGCCAATGCTGGTCCTCGTCGGGCGTCGAGACACCGAGCGTGACGAGGTCCTGCGTACCGGGCGCGCGCTGAATCGACAGCAGGGACGCCATCGACTCGAGCGCGCCCGACGCTTCGTCGGTGCCGTCAATGCGGCAGCCGACGCGGCGGGATGCGTCGCACCCGCCCGCCTCGAGGTACTGCCCGGGGTGGGCCACAGTTTCATCGATGCCGTGACCCTAGGCGGTCTGGCAGAAAGGACTTTCAGTTTTCTGGGGTTTCGTGCCCCAGTCGTTTCCGGAGAATCGCCATGAAGACATCCGCCCGTTCATGCCTTGCCGCATCCCTCGCAGTCCTGCTCGGCGCCGCCGTCGCGCCGGCCCAGGCCGCCAAACCCAAGGCAGGTGTCGACATCGACCCGGATACCGGCATCACGATCCGCCTTGCGGACGGGCGGAAGGCACCGAAGCTGGTGCTCGACGGGCGTGTCCACGCGGACTACGGCCAGTACGCCGACGATGCGAATGTCCTCAATGACGGCTTCCTGCTCCGTCGCGCCCGTCCTGCCCTCGCGCTGGACTGGGGCGACTGGAAGTTGAAAGGCGAGTACGAGTTCAGCACCCGCTCCAAGGGCGTGAAGCAGGCCTGGCTGGATTACTCCGGTTTCAAGCGCACGTCACTGCGTCTTGGCAACCAGCCGGTGAGCTTCGGTTTCGAGAATACCGGGTCTTCGAACGACAATCCCTTCATGGAGCGGTCGGCGGCGGTGTCCGCTCTGGCGCCCAGCCTCATGCTTGGCTTGACGCTGCGCAAGTGGGATGACCGCTGGAACATGACGATGGGTGTGTTCGGCAATGACATCTCGGATGACGAGCAGCGCGGCCTCGATGGTCGCGGCGTGGTGGTGCGTCTCGTCGGACAGCCCTACAAGGCGCGCCGCACGCGTCTCCACCTCGGCGTGTCGGCCGAGATTCGCGATGCGGAGACGGCGGGTACCCTGCGCTACCGTACCCGCCCCGAATCGAACATCGATGGGCGCCGGTTGGTCGACACGGGCATCATCGGCAGCGTCGACGGTCTGGTCACGATGGCGGTCGAAGGTGCCTGGCAGCGCGGTCCGGTACTCGTCAGTGGCGAATACCTCAGTTCGCAGGTCAAGCGTGCGAACGGCCTGGACCTCGACTTCAGCGGCTGGGAAGTCACAGGATCGTGGTTCGTCACCGGCGAGCGTCGCAAGTACTCCGAGGCGATGGGCGCATTCGACGGCGTCAACCCGAAGCGCAAGTGGGGCGCGATCGAACTCAAGGCCCGGGTGAGCGAAGTCGATCTGAACGACGGGGTCTTCATCGGTGGCCGGCAGCGCGCCGAGGCCTTCGGCATGAATTGGTGGTACACCGCGAAAATCCGCCTGTTGACCGAGTACGTTCGCATCCATGCCGAGCCCTCGGTACTGGCACCCGTGCAGGATCCCACCGTGATCCAGTCGCGTTTGCAGGTGTCCTTCTAGGACGGAATAGAAAATTATTTTCCTTTGATTACAGTCATCTAGCTTGATTTCCTAAACAAAGGTGACACAATGCCTCCCAAGTAGCTGCCGTTCCGGCAGCGAAAGGGGGATGCGTTGAGCGTGGTCTACCGCAATCCTGCGGAACAGGAGGCGCATTTCGGGGCGGCCGGCAGGCCCCCCGAGGCCCGCGATTTCACCGCCTCCGACTTGCTATCCCCTCGTCTCTGGGATCGTCGCGCCGGCCTCCCGCCGCTCGGCATCGATGTTTCCTGCACCAAGATTGCCGTCGATTTCCAATCCCTCGAGGCCGCCACGGCAGAGGCCGTGCTGGAGCAGGACATCGCCATCCTGCGCGAGGCCACCCGGGCGGATGCCGCCTTCATCGCCCTGTATGACGGGCCGGGCTTGGCCATCGAGCGTGTCATCGCCGACAAGGCGCCCTTCACCGGGGCGGCGCCGGAGAGCCTGGCGGGAGTACCACTCGCCGACCTGCCCTGGGTCCGCGAGCGTCTCGGGCACAGCCGCCTCCTGGAATTGCGCGACACCTTGCAGTCGCGGGGCGAGCTGGTGGGCGAAGCGCTGGTGTTCGGCGAGCGGGGCATGCGTGCCGTCCTGTTGGTCGGCTTTGCCGTGCGTGGCCGGCCCGCCGGTTTCATCGGTCTCGGCGTGGCCCTGCCGGTCGACGGTTGGGATGTGTCCTTCCATCTGCTGCTGAAGCTGGTGGGCATCAGTCTCGGGACCGGTCTCGATCGCGTGGCTCTGGCCCGCGAGCATCTCGTGCTGCGCGAGCGCAACCTGCTGGTCGACAGCTGTGCCAACGATGGCGTCTGGGAGTACGACGCCCTCACCCAGGAAACCCGGTTTTCCGCACGTTGGCAGGCGATGCTCGGCTATGCAGCCGGTGAGTTGGAGGGACCGGCCGCCGGATGGCGACGGCTGGTACACCCCGAGGACCTGCCCGCACTCTCGCAGGCGCTCAACGAACATGTGGCCGGTTTGCGTGGTCCCGTCCACAGTGTCCATCGCCTGCGCCATCGTGATGGCGAGTGGCGTTGGGTCGAAAGCCGGATGAAGGCACAACTCGATGGCGGTGGCGCCCTGCGGCGTCTGGTGGCCGTCGAGTACGACATCACCGAGCGCAAGCGCTACGAAGAAGCCCTGTTCCGCGAGAAGGAGGATGCGCAGGTCACCTTGCACAGCATCGCCGACGGCGTGATCAGCGCGGACCGCCTGGGGCGTGTCGAGTACCTGAATCCGGTGGCGGAGGGCTTGACCGGCTGGCATCTCGCGGAAGCGCTCGGTCGCGACATCGGTGAAATCTTCCGGACATTCCACGAGGAGACCTGCGAGGCGCTGGAAAATCCGCTGCTGCAGTCCGTGCGGCAAGCGCAGCCGATGCGTGGCGCGCGTCCCGTCCTGCTGGTTCGCCGCGATGGCAACGAACTGTATGTCCAGGCGACTGCGGCACCACGCCGCAGCGGTGCCGGCGAGGTAGTCGGCGGTGTCCTGGTGTTCCGCGACGTCACCGAATCACGGGAGTTGCAGCGCCGGCTCACCTATCACGCCAGTCACGACGTGCTGACCGGCCTGCCCAATCGCCGCGAGTTCGAGCAGCGGCTCGAGCGTGCCCTGAAGGTGGCACAGGCGGGAGAGGGGAGCTACGCGCTGCTGCATCTCGACCTCGACCAATTCAAGATCATCAATGACACTTGCGGGCACAACGCGGGTGACGCCCTGCTGGGCCAGCTGGGAACCCTGCTCAAGGGCAAGGTGCGGTGGCGTGATGCCCTGTCGCGGCTGGGCGGCGACGAGTTCGCGGTACTCTTCGACCAATGTGCCATCGATGAGGCCCTCCGGCTCGCCGAGGGCCTGCGCGAGGCCGTGCGTGGCTGCCGTTTCATCTGGGCCGAGCGCACCTTCAAGCTCACGGCAAGCGTGGGGGTGGTCATGCTCGGCAGCGCCACGGGCGATATCGAGAGCGCACTTTCCGCGGCCGAGACTGCTTGTGCCGCCGCCAAGGACGCGGGACGCAACCGGGTGCATTGCTTCGAGGAAAACGACCTCGACTTGATGCGCCGGCGCCGGGAGATGCAGTGGGCCGCGCGCATCAACGCGGCACTCGAGGACGGTCGGTTCGAGCTTTACCGCCAGGCCATCCTGCCGCTGCAGGGTGAGGAGAGCGGAGCGCACTTCGAGCTGCTGGTGCGCATGCGCGACGAACAGGGCAATCTTGTGCCGCCCGACCACTTCATCGCTGCGGCGGAACGCTACAACCTCATGCCGGCGATTGACCGCTGGGTGGTGGAGAGCGCCTTCCGCTGGCTGGTGTCCGCCGCCGACGAGCGCAGCAGCCTTGCCCTCTGTGCGATCAACCTGTCGGGACAGAGCATGGGGGACGATCAGTTCCTGCCATTCGTCATCGACCAGTTCCGGCAAAGCGGCCTCGACGCCTCACGCATCTGCTTCGAGATCACCGAGACCTCGGCCATCGCCAACTTCTCGCAGGCCAGCCGTTTCATCCAGGCCCTGCGCGGCCTCGGCTGCCGCTTCGCACTGGACGATTTCGGTACGGGGCTGTCCTCCTTCGGCTACCTGAAGCACTTCCAGGTGGATTTCCTGAAGATCGACGGCAGCTTCGTCAAGGATCTGGCCAACGACTCGGTGGATCGGGAGATGGTGCGGTCGATCAACGAGATCGGTCATCTGACCGGCAAGAAGACCATCGCCGAGTACGCCGAGAGTGCCGAGATCGTCGAGTTGCTCCGCGCCATCGGGGTGGATTACGCGCAGGGCTTCGGCGTTGCCCGTCCCGAGCGGCTGACGGCAACGACCGACTGGGTGCTTGCCCGCGGCTGAGTGGAGCGTTGATCCTCCCGCAAAAGAAAAGGCCCGCTTGCGCGGGCCTTTTCGCTGGCGCCCGGAGGCAGTTCAGAACGGCAGGCCGTGCTTGGCGGCTCCCATGCAGAGCAACATCGGCACGGAGAGCACGAAATTCGTGCGCGAGGCCAGCATGGCCACCTTGCGCGCCTTCGCCTTCTCCTCATCCGTCGCCGGCACCAGACCCAGTACCTTCTTCTGGTTCGGCCAGATGAAGTGCCAGACGTTGAACAGCATGATCGTGCCCAGCCACACGCCGACGCTGATCACCTCGAAGCCGGGTGCGAAAGTGAAGGCCTTGTGGAGCGAGGCGGCGCCACCGTAGCCACCGGCCGTGCCGAACAGCAGGTAGTAGGCACCCGAAAGCCACGTGACGAGCGCGGCATAGCGGAACCACAGCAGCGCGCGCGGTGCGACGTACTTGTTGATGCCCGCGGCGCCCGGACCGCCGGCGTCCGCGGCAGCAGCGGCCAGTGCGGGCATCTGGACCAGATTGAAGTAGTACAGGAGGCCGATCCAGCAAACGCCGGCCACGATGTGCAGGGTGCGCATCAGGTTGGCGTGGTCGAAGGCGAGACCACCCGTCAGCGCGACGCTGACCAGAACGCCGGCAATGACGGCGGTGGTGATTGCACCTTTCACGGTGAGCAATGGATTCATGTCGGATTTCCCTCCAGTTTTCGGGCTTTGGAACGCGGCTCTCCGCCCTGCCGAACCGCATCTTGTGA
>JBJTPC010000064.1:0-5785 GCA_046074905.1 Gammaproteobacteria bacterium | reverse complement strand
CCAAAGCCTGGATCGAGTAGCGCCAGCCAAACCGGAATTCGGCGGTGCGCCACAGCAAGGTACCGACCAGCACGATGACGGCGCCGGCAAGTACCGACGCGGTCAGCAGTGGTGGATGCCGCCTGGTCTTGCTGGTGAATGGCTCCGTCAGCAAGGCGAGCAGGACACCCGCAAGGATGGCGTCCGCGCGTGTATCCGTGGCCATGCTCAGCCAGGCCTCGCTGGCACCCTGCTGCTGCAACCACAGTCGCCAGGCGAGGATGAACAGACACGTCAGCGCCACCCAGGTCACCAGCCGGTCCTTCTCCTGACGTCTCAGGACCCATGCCATGGCCGGGGGGAACAGCAGATAGAAGTGTTCCTCCACGGCCAGCGACCAGAGCACGCCGAGTCCTGCCGGCAGGCCATCGAAGTCACCCAGGATGAAGTAGTAGTTGCTGAAATGCAGCAGGGCCGCTGCAACGCCCGTCGCCGAAACACGGCCGCCGAGCACACCTGTCAGGGTCAGGAAGACGGCAATCGTCACCACCGCGAGCAATGCCGGCAGCAGTCTCAGGAACCGTCGTGCATAGAAACGCGGCAGGTCCAGGCAGCCGTGGCGATGCCATTCAGCCAGCAGCAGTCCGGTGATCAGATACCCGCTGACCACGAAGAAGAGGGTGACGCCGAAACCTCCCGGAACCCTGTTGCCGAATCCGGCATGGGCCAGGAACACGAGGGTCACGGCGATGGCACGCAGGCCGTCAAGCGAGGGGAGCGTCTTCATCGGGTATCCCGCGGGGCCGGTCCGTGGATCCGCTCGAATTCCGCCTGGAGGCGCTGCCGGGAGAGCTCCAGCGAGGCGGCCGACATGAACACGAAGTCGACGCTGGTGACATTGAACCAGTGGCTTTCCGAAAGGTTGGTGACGCATTGCTGCAGGAGCACGGCCAGCCAGGGCAAGGCACCGGACCAATCCGTCCCGGCGAGCTGCACGGCGTCGCGGGCGTGACGGAGGATGAAGCCAAGCAACAGCAGCAGGCCGCCGAATCCCAGGTCATTGGTCAGGTCCAGATAGCCGTTGTGTGCGGTTCCGGGATAGAACCCGCCCAGCCGCGAGAGGATGGCTGCGGATTCCGAAGCGATCCTCCGGTCTGGTTGCCAATAAGCGCCATAACCGCTACCCAGCAATGGCCGCAGCGCGATGTGATCGCGGACGACTTCCCAGATCACGGTTCTCCCCGTCAGGGAGGTGTCCTTGCCAGCCGCCAGCGCCACGGGTGCTGACAGCAGCGACCACCCCGGCAGCAACTTGACGGAGCCGAGCCCGGCCAGCACCGCAGAACTGACCAGCACGGTGGTGGCCACACCGAGTTTTCGTCGGCTTGCGCCCCTCGCCCGAGCGAAGGACAGCACGAACATCCCGCCGACGCCTGCGGCAAGCACGGCGGTGGAACTGCGGGAAAGCCACAGACAAAGCACTGCAATGGCCGCGCCGGCGATCGCGGGAGCCGCCTGGCGCTTCCGCCCGGACGCAGCCTGCAGCCAGAGCAGACAGGCCAAGGCGGACAGGCCCCCGAAGGCGTTCTTGTGGCACGCCAACCCGCGCCAGGCGCCCAGGAGTTCCGGTGACAGTTCGCGGTGGATGGCATAGGCAGGCTGGAGAACACCGAAGACGAGTGAGGCGGCAAGCAGGGAAGTCAGCAGCCGACGCAGCACCGTCAACAGCCGACCGTGCGTCCACCCCGACAGCACCAGTGAACCGATGCACAGGACAATCACCACCATGCGGAAGAGCCGCCGCAGGCTCAGTGCCGGATCGATGGACCAGCCGAGGCTGAGTCCCGCAAGCGCGAGGATGCCGACCAGCCATGGATTGACCTGGACCAGGAGTTGCCGCGCCAGCGCATGTCTTGCCGCCAGCAGCCAGCAACTGCCGAAGCAGAGCAGCAGCCAGAGCATCGGCGTGACCAGATTGCCGCCTGTGGCGGTAGCGGCGTCGGGACGGGCGCCGACGACTGCGGCAGCTGCCAGTCGCGAGTAGTCGAGTCCCTCCGGCAAGACCATCAGCAGCACCATCAGGCAGAACAGGATGACGGCAAACAAGCCACCCTGAGGAGCAGCGCGCCATGAGGTCTGGGGTGTCTCCATGTCAGAAGTGGTTGATTACCGCACCCATCACCCGGGAATGGGTCGGTGCCAGGCGGCGGAGTGCCGCACGCAGTTCGCGATAGCCCGTATGTCCTGCACGGGTCGCCAGCAAAACCCGTCCGGCAGCATTGGCAACGACGGCGGCATCCGGCCAGTGGGCGAGGGCGGGTGTATCCAGTACCACGAACTGGTACTCGTCACGCCACGCATCCACTTCATCGACGAAGGCAGGATGACTCAACAGGTCGAGCGGGCGGGCGGGGATGGCACCGGCGGTGACTACCGAGAGATCGACGAGATCCAGCGGCGCGTGTACGACCGGCAGCGCGCCATCCTGCAGCAATTGCACGAGTCCATGACCATTCGGCAAGCTGAACAGGTCGTGCTGAGTGGGCTTGCGCAAGTCCGCATCGACGAGCAGGGTGGGTTGACCTGCTTCGGCAAACGCCAACGCGAGTTCCGCCGCGAGCGTTGATCTGCCCTCACCGCTGGCAGCGCTGACGACGGCCACCACATCTGCACGATTTGCCGACTCCCGGCGCAGCATCAACTCGGTGCGCAGCGCACGTAGTTCGTGTTGACGACCTGTATCGGCCGCCCACGCGAGGCATGTTCGTGTGAGGGCGCTCATCGCCAGCCACCTCCTCGGGCCGGACGGATCTCGCCGAGAACGGGGATGCCATGGTCGCGCTCCAGGTCCTCGGATACACGGACCTTGCGCCGCAGCAACTCCAGCATCAGCGGGATGCCCAGCGCTGCCAGCAACGACGCGAACAAGCCGAGGGCAGCCAGCCGCAGGCGTCCAGACCCGGCAGGTTCCACCGGTGGCGTCGCCGGGCTGGCGACAGCGATATTGGTGCCACCGCTCTCGGTGGCGAAGACCGCTGCATCGTAACCATCCAGGGCCTGGCGATACACGGCCTGGGCCGATTCGAGGGCGAGGCGCAGCTGCGTGGCCTCGTCACGACGGGCACTGTCGGCGACCAGCCCGGCGCGCTGGCGTCGCACTTCCGACTCCAGACCCTGCTCCACCTGTCGGGCTGCGCGCAACTCGGCTTCCGCGTCACGGCGAAGGGCGAGCATTGCCGTCTCCAGTTGCTGCTGTGTCGTTTCACGCTCCTGCGCCAGCCTGGCAATCGCGGGGTGTCGCGAGGTGAACTCGCGCTGCAATTGGGCGAGTTGGGCATCCTGCTGCGCGAGTTGGTTCACCAGCGCTGCTACCGGCGCCGAGGCCGCTGCCGCAGTCGTCGCCAAGACCGCGTGGGCGAGGCGGGCCTCGGCACCGCGGCGGGCGACGGTGGCCGCGGCCAACCCCTCCTCGGCAGCGATCAAAGCGGTCGTGGGTGCCGCTCCCCCGGGGTTGACGAGCCCGGCATGCCGGCTGAACGCGGTGACCCGCGCCTGGGCTTCCTCGACTTTTTCCCGCAGGGCTGCGAGGTGGCGGGACTGCCGGGTCAGTCGCTCTCGCGGCACCGAGGCGACCCGCTCCTGCTCGGTCAGGCGATAACTGTTGACGATGGTGTTGGCCACCATGGCGGCCTCGAGCGGCGACGGAGAGGTATAGCCGACGTAGATGAGTTGACCACCATCGCCCGCGCGATAGACGGCGAGGCCCCGGGCGAGGCGACTGGCAATCCAGTCGTCGAGGGTCCCGCGATCGGGTCGATGGCCCTCGCGGTAGCGGGGAATCCGCTCCAGTCGCAAGGCGCGCACGGTGCGTACCAGTACCTCGCGGGTCTGCAGCAGCGCCATCTGGGTGGCGATGAAGCTGCCGAGTTGGCCCATCGGCAATTCCTCACCTTGCTGCGGGTCATTCACGGCGTAATTCACCGAGAGCACGGCCGTTGCCGTGTACTTGCGTGGCCACCAGGTGACCAGGGCAGCGGTGAATACACAGCCGCAAACCAGCAGACCGGCCGCAAGGCGCCAGCGTGCGCGCAACATCGCGGTGAGCTGGAGTGCATGCAGCCCGGGAGTCGCGAACTCCAGGGGGATGAAGGCGGGCACCACCGGCAGCGGCGTGGCCCTGCCGACCGTGGGGTAGTCATTCACGGCGTCGAGCCTCCTCCACTGCATCGAGGGTGTGATGTTGGCGCCGTCAGGTCATGGCGTCGGTGGGCAGGCGCACGCTGCCCATCCGCCAATGGGTTCGCTGGCGCACCAAACTCGGTCGCCCGTTTGTCGCCAGACACCGACGGTTCTGGTGATTCGTGAGTGCTGAGCAGGGCGAAAAGCTTCCGCGACGCAGTTTTTCCCCGTCGGAACGGGCGTCGAGGTGCTGCAGTGAAGCCGCCGGGAGATGCCGGCGGGATTCGACGCTTTGGTTCGATACGGAGGAATGGAGATGGGAATGAAGACGATTCGCCGGTGGCTTGCCGCCTGCGGTATGGCCCTGGGATTGGCGGGAGGCGTCCTGTCCGGTGCCCAGGCAGCGGGTTACTTCGCACAGGGGGGAAAGATCCATGACCCTTACGGACAGGAAATCCAGGTCCGGGGCATCAGCCATTTCGGTTTCAACGGGACCATCCTGCAACCCCAGTACCTCTGGACGATGGGATGGAAGGAGCAGATCGCGCAAATCAAGGCCCTTGGCTTCAATGCGGTCCGGGTACCGTTCTCGCCCGACACGCTGCATGTCGCGACGCCGATCAACCAGCTGAGCTATGTCGAGCCGAATCGCAATGCCGACTTGATCGGGAAGACGCCGTTGCAGGTGCTTGATCTGTGGATGGCAGAAGCGGACCGCCAGGGGCTCTACGTGATGCTGGATTTCCACAGTGTCACCAAGCGACGCCTCTATCCGACCTGGTTCATCGACAACCCGGCTGACTTTCCGTTGGTCTGGAATGGGCAGGCCTACACACCGGACCACTGGCGGTCAGACCTGGCTTTCGTCGCGCGCCGGTATGCCCACCTGCCACGGTTCTTCGCCATCGACCTCTACAACGAACCGAACGGCAAGGTGCGTTGGAGCAGCGGTGATCCGAACATGACCGATCCGAAGTATTACTGGAAGCCGGCCGCAGAGTCGGCGGCAGCGGCGGTGCTGGCGGCGAATCCGAACCTGCTGATCTTCGTGCAGGGAATCAACGGCAACTGGGATGGCATCGAGAACTCGCGGCTACCCATGAACTGGGGAGAGGACCTCCAGCCGCAGGCCTACCAGCCGCTCGCCATACCTGCCTCCAAGCTGGTGCTGTCCCCGCATACCTATGGGCCCGATGTCTGGGTGAAGTCGACGTTCAGCGCCAGCGACTTTCCGAACAACCTCGCTGCGCAATGGGAGACCTTGTTCGGCAAGTTCTCGCCCACCCACCCGGTCATCATCGGCGAGTGGGGTGGCAAGTACGGCAACGGGACCGGCGGTACGCTCGATATCACCTGGCAGAACGCACTGGTGGACTATCTCATCTCCAAGCGAATGGGGAGTACGTTCTACTGGAGCTATTCGCCGAACAGCGGCGATACCGGTGGCATCCTGGACGATGCTCTCAACGTCCGACAGGACAAGTTGCGGCTGCTGCAGCGGCTGTGGGCAGCAACCGCACCGACCGGTACGGGGACAACCACGGGTAGCACGACGGGCACTACAACCGGGGCCACGACAGGCACCACCACCGGCACCACGACGGGCACTACTACCGGCACCACGACG
>JBJTPC010000063.1:0-4932 GCA_046074905.1 Gammaproteobacteria bacterium | reverse complement strand
GTCGCCCTCGCGACCGACGGTGCGTCCCTGCTCGAGGAACCGCACGAAAGCCGGTTGCCGCACCAGGTTCTGGATGCGATACCCGAAATCCACCTTCCGGCGCAGGCCCAACAGGCTGGCCGCCTGGCGATTGAACCACTGGATCTCGTCCTGGCCGTTGAGCACCACCACCCCATCCGGCATGGAGGTGGTCATGCGACGGAACTCGCGCAGCAGTTGCACCACCCGGCGCTTGTGGAACAACTTGCGCCGATAGAGCCGGACGGCGAGCGAGCCGATTTCCTCCCAGGGTGGCGGCAACTCGGGAGGTTCCTCCACGCTGCGCAGCCGCAGCCAGCGCTCGAAGCGCAGGAGATAGCGCAACTGCCATAACGTGTGGGCGGCCAGGCCAGTGGCCAGGCCCCCGGTCGGGTGCCCGAAGGGCAAGCCGATCAGCGCGCCAGCGGCCGCCCAAAGCAGCGCCGACCACAGGCCGTCACGGAAAGTGGTGGAGAACCAGCGGACGGGTTGGTTGAGCGGTGCCATCGCGGCGAAATGGTACCCGAAGACCGCCTCAGGCCGGCCGGGTGGAAAACCGATAGCCGGAGCCGCGGACCGTCTGGACATACTGCTCGCAGCCGTGCTCGGCGAGTGCCTTGCGCAAGCGGCGGATGTGGACGTCGATGGTGCGCTCCTCGACGTAGACGTTGCCGCCCCAGACGCGATCCAGCAGTTGGCTCCGGGTGTAGACCCGCTCCGCGTGCGTCATGAAGAACGCCAGCAGGCGATACTCGGTGGGACCGAGTGACACCGTGACTTCGCCGGCCATCACACGCTGCCCCGCGACATCCAGCACCAGGCGGTCGTGCCGGATCACCTCACCCTCGGCCGCGGGCGCAGTCCGGCGCAGCACCGCCTGGATGCGCGCCAGCAACTCCCGCGGCGAAAACGGCTTGGTGAGATAGTCGTCCGCCCCGCCCTCGAGACCGGCCACCTTGTCGTGCTCCTCCGCCCGTGCGGTGAGCATGATCACCGGCAGGTCGCGGGTCTCGCGGTCCTTCTTGAGCTGGCGGGTGAACTCCAGCCCGCTCATGTCGGGCAGCATCCAGTCGACCAGGAGCAGGTCGGGGCGATGGTCGGCCACCTGGCGGCGGGCTTCGCGGCAATCCTCGGCCTCGTGCACCGTGTAGCCGGCCCGACGCAGCCCGAAGGCCACCATCTCGCGGATGGCGCGTTCATCCTCGACAACGAGGATCTGGCGGGAAGTCATGCTGGAGTCCTTGGCAATCCGCCCTACCGGGTCGTGACAGCCGCATTACAGGCTTTCATTATGACAGGGCGATGAAACCACCTCGGATGGGCGACGGGCCTGCCTCGGCGTCACCCCGGCCGGCGGACCGAGGGCACCGCCACCTGATCGCGCAGGTAGACCGGTTGTGCCGCTTCCGCCGTCACCCCACGCCCGGCCAGTAGATCGCGGCGTCCGAGGCGCGCCAGCACCTCCGCGTCGGGCCATGCCGCATGCCCGGCGGGGAACAGCCCCGCCGCCAGCGAACTCGCCACCCCGGGGCCGATGACCACCCCGCCCTGATCGGGCCAGCCGGCGCGTGCCAGGCGCTCCTGCAGGCCCGCGGGGGACGCGAGACACTCGCCGAGGAGCGGGTCGTGATCCGCCGCCGCCGCGCGACTGTCGGTCCAGGCAGCGACGTAGAACTCGTTCATCCGCGCGTCGATGACCGCCAGCACCGGCGCCGACGCCTGCGCGCTGGCGGCCAGCACGCGCAGCCCCGAGACCGGCACCACGGGCCGTTCCAGGGCCAGCGCCAGGCCCTGCACCACGCCGAGCGCAATGCGCAGCCCGGTGAAGCCGCCGGGACCCCGGCAGACCGCCAGCGCGTCGATGGCGGACTTGGCCACACCGGCCTCGCCCAGTACGTCCTGGATGACCGCAAGCACCACCTGCGCGTGCCCGGTTCCAAGCTGGAGATGGCGGCAGACCACCTGCTCGTCCCGCAGCAGCGCGACACCGAGGCGCTCGGTGCTGCTGTCGATGGCGAGGATCGTCGGCCGCGGATCGTTCATGCCGCATTCTCCCCGAGACGTTCGCGCACGCATTCGCGGATGAAAGTGCAGGTCTCCTCGAGCGACTGCGTCCGCCGCATCGGCGGCAGGCTGCGGATGAACAGCCGTCCATAGCCCTTGGTGCGCAGGCGGGGGTCGCAGACCATCACCACGCCGGCGTCATCCGCATCACGGATGAGACGGCCGACGCCCTGCTTCAAGGCCAGCACGGCCAGCGGCAGTTGGTATTCGGTGAACCCGCTGGTGCCCTGCCGGCGATAACCCTCGAGCCGCGCCCGCAGGACCGGATCGTCCGGGGGCGCGAACGGCAGCTTGTCGATGGCCACGAGCGACAGCGCCGGACCACGCACATCGACTCCCTCCCAGAAGCTGCCGGTGCCGAGCAGGACGGCGTTGCCGAGCTCGCGGAAGCGTCGCAGCAGCAGGTCGCGGGGTACTTCTCCCTGCACCAGCACCGGAAAGGGCGGTTCCGTGCCAAGCATTTCGCGGAGCAGGCGTGCGCCCTCGGTCAGGCCGCGATGACTGGTGAACAGCAGGAAGGTGCGGCCACCGGCCGCGCGCATCACCGGCAGCACCGCCTCGACCACCGCGCGGGTATGGCTGCGGTCACCCGGGTCCGGCAAGTCCCTGGGGAGGTAGAGCAGCGTCTGCCGCTCGTGGTCGAACGGACTCGGCAGCAGCAGGGAGCGCGCCTCCGGCGCCCCGATGCGGGTGAGGAAATGGCTGAAATCGTCGCCCACCGCCAGCGTGGCCGAGGTGAAGATGAAGGCACACGGACGCGAGTCCATGTGGGTGCGGAGCCGGTCCGCCACCTCGAACGGCGTGAACTGCGCGTTGAACCCGCGCGCACCGCCATCCACCCACTTGACGCCCTCGTCGGGATTGGCGGACTGCAAGTCGCGCAGGCGCACCAGCAGTTCGCTGCAGCGCCGCTGGAAGGCCTTGGGCACCGGCTCCTCGCCGGCTGCCTCCTGCAAATGATCGGCGAGTGCCTGCAACTGCCCCGCGATGTCGCCGAGCGCTTCCAGAAAGGCATCGGGCAGCTGCGCCCAATCCACCCGCGACGGTCCGCTCGCGAGGGCCCGCAAGGCGGCGGCGAGGGCCAGTTCGAGTCCTTCGATGCCGCGGCGCAACGTGCCATCGAAGACGCCCGTCCCGGGCAGTTGCTCCCAGGCATCGCGTGCCAGCGTTGTCATCTGCCTGGCCGAGACCGAGTGACCGAAGAATTGTGCGGCGATCTCCGGCACTTGATGGGCCTCATCGAGCACCACCGCGTCCGCACCCGGGAGAATCTCGCCGAATCCATCCTCGCGCAGTGCCATGTCTGCCAGCAGCAGATGATGGTTGACCACCACGAGATCGGCTGCCATCGCCTCGCGGCGTGCCTGCACCACATGACAGCGCTGGAAGTGCGCGCACTCGGTACCGAGACAGTTGTCGCGGGTCGAGGTGGCCTCGAGCCACACCGGATCGCCGTCGGGCACGCTTTCCAGTTCACTGATGTCGCCGCGACTGGTGATTTCCGACCAGCGCAGGATTCTCGCGAGTGCCGGTGACTGGCGACCGCGCGAACTCTCCTGCAATCGTTGTCTGCAGAGATAATTCGCACGGCCCTTGAGCAAGGCCACCTTCACCGGACGACCGAGCGCGGCCGCCAGCATGGGCAAGTCGCGGTGGAAAAGTTGGTCCTGCAAGGTGCGGGTCCCGGTGGACACGAGCACATGGCGACCCGAGAGCAGCGCCGGCACGAGGTAGGCGAATGTCTTGCCGGTACCCGTGCCCGCCTCGACCACCAGCTTGCCAGCGCTGTCAAAGGCTTCAGCCACTGCTTCTGCCATGCGCAACTGCGCCTCGCGCGGGCGATAGCCGGGAATGGCACGGGCGAGTTGGCCATCGGCCGCGAAAAGGTCGCGCAGGGACGTCATGCGTCGATTATCCCATGCAGACGTGCATGCCGTGCCGCTTCCGCGGATTGCCGGCGAATTTGTGCGTGTACTCACTTCATTTGTCGTGATGACGACCTCGCGCGCTGCGGGTGCCGCGCTATACTCGATGCTGGTCGATGTGAAGGATGCAGCCGAATCATGACGATGGCCCCGCACCTTGCCCCCGCTGCTCTCGTTGAGTGGGTGCAGGAAGTAGCCCGGCATACCCAGCCGGACCGAATCCACTGGTGCACCGGCACCGAGGAAGAGAACACCGCTCTCGTCGACAGCCTCGTGGTCGCCGGCGAACTTCTCCCGCTCAATGGCGAAACCTTTCCGGGCTGCCATCTCTATCGTTCCCATCCGTCCGATGTGGCGCGCGTCGAGCACCTCACGTTCGTCTGCACGACGAAGCAGGAAGATGCCGGCCCGAACAATCCCTGGATGGACCCGGCGGAAGCGCATGCCACGATGGACGCCTTGTTCGCTGGCTGCATGCGGGGCCGGACGCTGTACGTGGTGCCGTACTGCATGGGCCCGCTGGATTCGCCTTACGCACGCTGCGGTGTCGAGATCACCGACTCCGCCTACGTGGTCATCAACATGCGCCTCATGACGCGCATGGGCAACGGCGCACTCGATCGCATCGCGCGTGATGGCACGTTCGTCAAGGGCCTGCACTCGACCGGCGAACTCGACCCGAATCGCCGCTTCATCATGCACTTCCCCGAGACGCTCACGATCAAGAGCTATGGCTCGGGCTACGGCGGCAATGCGCTGCTCGGCAAGAAGTGCCATGCGCTGCGCATCGCCAGCCATCAGGCCCGCCAGGAAGGCTGGCTCGCCGAGCACATGCTCATCGTCGGTCTGGAAAGCCCCGCCGGCGAAACCCACTACATCGCCGCCGCTTTCCCGTCGGCCTGCGGCAAGACCAACCTCGCCATGC
>JBJTPC010000062.1:0-3672 GCA_046074905.1 Gammaproteobacteria bacterium | reverse complement strand
GTCAAATCCCGCAAAAATCGGGCAAAAAAAAGGCGGGCCCTTGGGGGGCCCGCCTTCAAGCGGGGTCACTCGTCAACAGACTGAAAACTCGACGGGGGAAAGAGTACAGATCCTGTACATTGGTGTCAAGTTTTTGTATTGCTTGATAGTGAACAAGAACTGGACAACAATATCCCCTTGTACGGGAGGGGCCCAAGATGTACTCAATCAAGGCGGTGTCGCAGGCGACGGGCCTGTCGATCGAAACCCTCCGTGCCTGGGAGCGGCGCTACGGCATCGTCGAACCACAGCGCGATCCCAACGGTCGACGCTCCTACCTGCCGGAAGACGTCATCCGGCTGCGCAAGCTGCGCGAAGCGACGGAGCGCGGGCATCCCATCAGCAAGCTCTCCCGGCTGTCGGACGAGGAACTCAATCGCCTGTTGCAGGAACCGGCAGTGCGCGGTGGCCGCAACAACCCTTCGCAAGGGTTTGCCGAACAAGTCCTGACGGCCGCCGCCAACTACCGGCACGACGACTGTGACCAGGCCATCGCCATGGCCCTCGCCCTGCTGCCCATCTCGGAAGTGGTCAACGAGGTGTTGTCGCCGCTGCTCAACGAGGTTGGTGAACGCTGGCACTCCGGGGACTTCACCATCGCCCAGGAACGGCTGGTCACCGCTGCCGTTCGCAGGCAGGTGGCCAGTGTGCTCGACACCTACAATCGCATTGCCTCCGGGCCGCTTATCGTCTTCAGCACGGTGACAAACGAACGGCACGAGTTGGGCATCCTGATGTGCGCGCTGGTGGCCGCAAGCCGTGGCCTGCGCTGCCTGTATCTGGGACCGGACCTGCCGGCAGCGGACATCGCCACCGTCGGCGAGCGGACCGGTGCCGCCGTGATCACTCTCGGCTTCGTGGCCAGCGAGGACCACGGCACCGCAGTCGGCGAGCTGGCGGTCATCGCCAACCAATTGCCGAGCTCGGTCGAGATCTGGGTCGGTGGCGGTGGCCTGCGGCAGTTCGAGGCCGATGAAGTCCCGGCCCGCTGCCGCGTCCTGCCGGACCTGGTCGCCTTCGAGCACCAGGTGGACGCCCTGATCGGGCGCCACTAGCCCGCCGCGCGAGAATCGCGCCTCAGCGCTCGGCAGCGGCCAGTCGCTCGCTCTGGCTGGCCACCTCGAGGATGGCGGCCTGCAGGGCTACGTTGAACGCTGCCGCAATCGCGGTGCGGGTATCCGCTGCCGCCGGAGCCTCTCCCCGACCCTGCACCGTCCCCAGCAAGACCCGGTCCCGCGCGCGACCGAACGCCCCGTTGAGCTGGACCCGCACCCGGGGCGGCTCGCCCTCACGGGCATAGACCGCGCTGAACTCGCCCACCTCCAGCTCCAGCGTCCAGCGACCCGGAAACGGCGAGGTGTCCGCGAGGACGGCCGAATAGGCACCCCGCGCCCGCAGCGTGTCCATGAGCACGGCCGCCACGCCCTCATCCAGCGGCCGGGACCAGCGCGCCGCGGCGAGTTGGGTACGCCGACCGTCGGGCAGCTGCACGGGCAGTTGGGTGCCCTCCCACCCGCCGCGGACCGCCGGCAGGCGGCCCGTCACGCTGCCGCCGACCGGTGCCACGGTCTCCATCCCGTCGCTGGCGGTGAGCACGAACACGTCGGCGGCGGGTTGGCGGGAGTCGAAGCCCGAAAAACAGCCTCCGAGCGCGACGACCAGTCCGAGCGCCAGCCCGGAGGTCCGCAGCGACCGGGAAATGTCGTCGGGGAACGCCGGGGCGGCCCGTGGTGGTCGATTCATCGCGGGACCTCCAGACCGGCCGGTGCCGGTGCGTACAGCAGACGGGAAGGATCCTCATTGAGGGAATGCGACAACCGCCGGAACTCGCGTGCCGCTTCCCGACTCTCGCGGAGCAAGGCCTCGAGTTCGGCGAGTCCCTGCCCGGTGAAACGCGACAGATCCTGCTCATGCTCGGCCAGGAATCGATCGAGACGGGCCGAGGTACGGGCGAGGTTGGCCGCGGTCACCTGAACCTGCGAGGAGGCATCGGCCAGCTTCGGCCCGGCCTCGCGCACCAGGGCAGAGGCCCCGGCAGCGGCCTGGCGCATCTCGGCGGCGGTAGCCCGCAGGTCCTGCATCAGCGCCTGCGCGTCTGCCACGGTGTCCGGCAACGCGCGACTGGCCAGCTCCACATTGCGCAGGGTGCGACCGACATTCTGCAGGTTGTCATCCGCCAGCAGGCGGTTGATGCGCGTGGTCGCCGCGGTCGCCTGCGCCACCAGTCCGGGAAGACCGCTGACGAAAGCATCGAAGTCGCTCTGCACGCTGCGAATGACCGGGTATTGCGCCGATTCGACGGCCGGCGCCATCGCGGCCCGACCATCATCCTCCGCCAGATCGATGAACAGGAGACCGGTGATGCCCTGGAAACTGAGGCGCGCGATGGTGCGCTGGTTCACCGGGGCCGCGGCGTCGATATCGACCAGCACGAGCACGCGCTGCCCGTTGCGCGGATCGAGCCGGATCTTCGCCACACGACCGACGTTGACGCCGAGGTAGCGGACGGTGCTGCCTTCGTTGAGCCCGCTGACGCTGCCACCGAAATACACCTCGTAACGCCGGTACTCCCGACGGTCGCCGGTATCGGAGTACCAGAGCACGAAGGCCACGGCCAGCACCGCGGCCAGCACCACGAACAGCCCTACCGCCGCGTAGTTCGCTTCACGGTCCATCGCCATCTCCTCCGACCGGGCGCGACGGGACGGGACGGCCACTGCCGGCAAGGGCCGCGCGCCCGCGCGGACCCCCGAAATACTCGCGGATCCAGGGATGCGGGTGGGCCAGGATGTCATCGACCGTTCCGCAGACCAACTGCCGGTCGACGATCACGCCGAGCCGGTTGCAGGTGCGAAACAGCGTGTCGAGGTCGTGCGTGATCATCACCACGGTCAGTCCCAGTTGCCGCTGCAGTTCGAGCAGCAGCTCATCGAACCCCGCGGCGGCGATGGGGTCAAGTCCCGAGGTGGGCTCGTCGAGGAACAGCAATGGCGGATCGAGCGCCAGAGCCCGGGCAAGCGCCGCGCGCTTGACCATGCCACCCGACAGTTGTGACGGATACTTCGCACCTGCCTCCTCGGGCAGTCCCACGGGCCGCAAACGCAGGGCGGCGAGGCGTGCACGGGCCTCGTCGCCGAGACCGAGATGCTCGATCATCGGGACCTCGACGTTCTGCAGGACGGTGAGCGCGGTGAACAGGGCACCATGCTGGAAGGTGACCCCGTAGCGGCGCTTCACCTCCACCGGCGTGATGGAGCGCTCGTCTCCCTCGCGCAGGACTTCCCGACCATCGATCCAGACCGATCCGGCCTGCGGACGCTGCAGGCCCAGCAAGGTCCGCAGCAGGACGGACTTGCCGCTGCCCGAGCCGCCGACGATCCCGAACACCTCGCCGGGAAACACGTCGAGGTCCACCCCGGCATGCACCAGCTGGGCACCGAACCGATTGACGATGCCGCGGGCGGAGACGATGGCACTGCGGTCCGGCGGCGGGTTCAAAAGTCGATCTCCAGATACAGCACCGCGAACAGCGCGTCGGCGAGGATCACCAGGAAGATGCCCTGAAACACTGCCAGCGTGGTCAGCCGACACAGGTCACGCGAGGAGCCGCGTACCGGCAGACCGCGGAGAGGG
>JBJTPC010000061.1:0-3083 GCA_046074905.1 Gammaproteobacteria bacterium | reverse complement strand
TGCGCGGCATCGGCATCCAGCCCGATATCCTGCTGTGCCGCGCCAAGGATCCGCTCCCGCCCGAGCAGCGACACAAGATCGCGCTATTTACCAACGTCGAGGAGCGCGCCGTCATCTCCGCGGTCGATGCCGACGACCTCTACAAGATTCCCCGCCTGCTGCACGAGCAGGGGCTCGACGAGATCGTGGTCGACCGCCTGCGCCTGGCGCCGCCGTCCGCGGATCTCGCCGAGTGGGATGCCGTCGTCGAGGCGCGCATGAACCCCGAGGCCACCATCACGCTGGCGATGGTCGGCAAGTACATGCAGGTGAAGGACAGCTACATCTCCCTCACCGAGTCCCTGCAGCATGCCGGCGTCAAGACGCGCACCCGGGTCAACGTGCGCTATCTCGAGGCCACCGACATCGAGCGTGACGGTACCGCCTGCCTGCAAGGGGTGGACGCGGTGCTGGTGCCCGGGGGCTTCGGCGAGCGCGGCATCGAGGGCAAGATCCAGGCGGTGCGCTGGGCGCGCGAGAACAAGGTGCCGTTCCTCGGCATCTGCCTCGGCATGCAGGTCGCCTGCATCGAGTATGCGCGCGACGTGCTCGGCCTCGAGGGGGCAAGCAGCACGGAGTTCAATCGTGCCACGCCGGATCCGGTCATCGGCCTGATCACCGAGTGGCAGGATGCGGCCGGTGGCACCTTCCAGCGTTCGGAGCAATCCGACCTGGGCGGCACCATGCGGCTCGGGGCGCAGCTCTGCCGTCTGGCCGAGGGCAGCCTCGCGCGCGCCACGTACGGCGCCGCGGAGGTGATGGAGCGCCATCGCCATCGCTACGAGTTCAACAACACTTACCTCGAGCGCATGGAGGCG
The DNA here is from genome assembly GCA_046074905.1 of Gammaproteobacteria bacterium. Classification (GTDB taxonomy): domain Bacteria; phylum Pseudomonadota; class Gammaproteobacteria; order Steroidobacterales; family Steroidobacteraceae; genus CAIOHZ01. The sequence continues at coordinate 2,226 of JBJTPC010000061.1, read as the reverse complement.
GCGGGCCTGCGCTTCAGCGGCCGCTCGGTGGATGGTCTCGTCGAGGTCATCGAACTGCCCGGTCATCCATGGTTCATCGCGGTCCAGTTCCACCCGGAATTCCAGTCCACCCCCCGTGACGGCCATCCGCTGTTCACCGGCTTCATCCGCGCGGCGCGACAGTACCGCACGGCCGCGGTGGACGCCTGATGGAGCTCTGCGGGTTCGAGGTCGGTGGTCGCCGGCCTTTCTTCCTGGTCGCCGGCCCCTGTGTCGTCGAGAGTCTCCAACTGCAACTCGACACGGCAGGCACCCTGCAGGAAATGGCGCGGCGCCTCGGCCTGCCATTCATCTTCAAGAGTTCCTTCGACAAGGCCAATCGCAGCTCCGCCAGCAGCTTCCGCGGCCCGGGACTGGAAGCCGGACTGCGGATCCTGGCCGAGGTGAAGGCCCAACTGGGCGTGCCGCTGCTCACTGACGTCCATGAGGACACGCCGCTGGACGAGGTGGCCAGCGTCGTCGACGTGCTGCAGACGCCGGCCTTCCTCTGCCGCCAGACCAACTTCATCCAGGCGGTGGCGCGTACCGGCAAGCCGGTGAACCTCAAGAAGGGCCAGTTCCTGTCTCCCTGGGAGATGGGCAACGTGGTCGACAAGGCGCGTGCGGTCGGCAACACCCAGGTGATGGTCTGCGAGCGCGGCTTCACCTTCGGCTACAACAACCTCGTCTCCGACATGCGCTCGCTGGCGGTGTTGCGGAGCACCGGCGCGCCGGTGGTGTTCGATGCCACGCACTCGGTGCAGTTGCCGGGCGGGCAGGGTACGGCCTCCGGTGGCCAGCGCGAGTTCGTCCCGGTGCTGGCGCGCGCCGCGGTGGCCGCCGGGATCGACGGCCTGTTCATGGAGACCCACCCCGACCCGTCGCAGGCGCTGTCCGATGGACCGAACGCCTGGCCGCTGGGCCGCATGGAAAGCCTGCTCACGACCCTGATGGTGCTCGACGCGACCGTGAAGAGCGCGCCCTACGAGGAAGACCAGCAATGACGAAGATCGCCGATATCCGTGGCCGCGAGATCATCGACTCGCGTGGCAACCCGACCGTGGAGGCCGATGTGGTGCTCGCCAACGGCATCACCGGTCGTGCTGCCGTGCCCTCGGGCGCCAGCACCGGCAGCCGCGAGGCCGTGGAACTGCGTGATGGCGACGCCACCCGTTACCTCGGCAAGGGCGTGCGCAATGCGGTGGCGAACGTGAACGGCGAGCTGCGCTCGCTGGCCGTGGGGCGCGAGGTGGCGGACCAGGCCGGCCTCGATGCCGCGATGATCGCCGCGGATGGCACCGAGACCAAGGGCCGTCTGGGCGCCAATGCGCTGCTGGCCGTGTCCCTGGCCGCGGCGCATGCCGCGGCGGCAGACCGCGGCGTGGGGCTCTGGCGTCATCTCGCCAGCGAGCAGGAAGTGCTGACGCTGCCGGTGCCGATGATGAACATCATCAATGGCGGCGCCCATGCCAACAACAGCCTCGACATCCAGGAGTTCATGATCCTCCCGGTGGGCGCCCCCTCGCTGGCCGAGGCGTTGCGTTGCGGCGCCGAGATCTTCCACACCCTGAAGAAGCAACTGAATGCCAAGGGCCTGACGACCGCCGTCGGCGACGAGGGTGGCTTCGCCCCGGACCTGCCGTCCAACGCTGCGGCCCTCGAGACCATCCTCGAGGCGGTGACGAAAGCGGGCTACGCGCCGGGCAAGGACGTGTACCTCGGTCTCGACGTGGCCAGCACCGAGTTCTGCCACGACGGCGTGTACAAGCTGGAGGCGGACTGCCGCGAATTCGACTCGGCGGGGTTCGCCGACTACCTCGCCGGCCTGGTGGACCGCTACCCCATCCTGACCATCGAGGACGGCATGGCCGAGGGGGACTGGGCGGGCTGGAAGCTGCTCACCGAGAAGCTCGGTCGCCGCGTGCAACTCGTCGGCGACGATCTCTTCGTGACCAACACGAAGATCCTGGCGGAAGGCATCGCCAAGGGAATCGCCAACGCGATCCTCATCAAGCCGAACCAGATCGGCACGCTCACCGAGACGCTGGCCGCCATCTCCATGGCGACCGCCGCCAACTACGCGGCCGTCGTCTCGCATCGCTCGGGCGAGACGGAAGACAGCACCATCGCCGACATCGCCGTGGCCACCACGGCGACGCAGATCAAGACCGGCTCGATGTCTCGCTCGGACCGCATTGCCAAGTACAA
>JBJTPC010000060.1:0-10013 GCA_046074905.1 Gammaproteobacteria bacterium | reverse complement strand
CGCAGGCCGTAGGGCGTGAGGTCGAAGTGCTTGCGTACCAGCTTGGTGAGCTGCTCGCGGGAGAGCTTGGAGGTGCCGAAGGTCTCAACCATCACCGAAGTGGGCTCGGCGACGCCGATGGCGTAAGAGACCTGCACCTCGCAGCGCTTGGCGAGTCCGGCGGCCACGATGTTCTTGGCCACGTAGCGGGCGGCGTAGGCGGCGCTGCGGTCTACCTTGGACGGATCCTTGCCGGAGAAGGCGCCGCCACCGTGACGGGCATAGCCGCCGTAGGTGTCGACGATGATCTTGCGGCCCGTCAGGCCGCAGTCGCCCACCGGTCCGCCGACCACGAACTTGCCGGTCGGGTTGATGTGGAACTTGGTCTTGGGTCCGAGCAGCGCGGCGGGCAGCACGGGCTTGATGATTTCCTCCATGACCGCCTCGCGGAGCGCCTTGTTGGACACCTCCGGCGAGTGCTGCGTGGAGAGCACCACGGCGTCGACGGCCACCGGCACGTCGTTTTCGTAACGCATGGTCACCTGGCTCTTGGCGTCCGGACGCAGCCACTTCAGCTTGCCGGCCTTGCGCACTTCGGCCTGGCGCTGCACGAGGCGGTGCGCATAGGTGATCGGGGCCGGCATGAGCACGTCCGTCTCGTCGCTCGCGTAGCCGAACATCAGGCCCTGGTCACCGGCACCCTGCTTGCGCGGATCCTTGCGGTCGACACCCTGCGCGATGTCGGGCGACTGCTTGCCGATGATGTTGATGACGGCGCAGGACGCCCCGTCGAAGCCCATGTCGGAGCTGTCGTAGCCGATATCGAGGATGGTCCCGCGGACAAGGGCCTCGAGATCGACCCAGGCGCTGGTGGTCACCTCGCCGGCGACAATGGCGCAGCCGGTCTTGACCAGGGTCTCGACGGCGACACGCGCGCTGCGATCGTCCTTGAGGATGGCGTCGAGGACGGCGTCGGAGATCTGGTCGGCGACCTTGTCCGGATGGCCTTCCGAGACCGATTCGGAGGTGAAGAGATAGCTGCCTGCGCTCATGGGGCGGAGTCCTGGGTTGGTCCTGGGTTCGGGTTGGGTGCTTGCGGTCCTGCGCTTCCGTGCATGGCAGCGGCGCGGACCGACGCGGCAGTATAGCGGATGGCGGGATCGGCATTTCCTCGGCGAGGGGGCGTGGAGAGCCGCGGTTTGCCGCCCATGCCCTGTATCGGCGACAATGTCGTGCTTCCCCAATGCCGCCGCCGCGCCCCGAGTTCCCACCATGACTGATCGTCGCCGCCTCGCCAATGCCCTGCGTGTCCTGGCCATGGACGCCGTCCAGGCCGCCAACTCCGGGCATCCCGGCATGCCGATGGGCATGGCCGATCTTGCCGAGGCGCTGTGGCGTGGGCCGCTGAAGCACAACCCGGGCAATCCCGGCTGGGTCGACCGCGACCGGTTCGTCCTCTCCAACGGCCATGGGTCGATGCTGCTGTACGGCCTGCTGAACCTGGCGGGCTATCCGCTCGACATCGAGCAGATCCGCAACTTCCGCCAGTGGGGCTCGCATTGCGCGGGGCACCCGGAGCGCGATCTCCACCTCGGCATCGAGACCACCACCGGTCCGCTTGGCCAGGGCATCGCCAACGCTGTCGGCATGGCGCTCGCGGAGAAGATGCTGGCCGCCCGGTACAACCGTCCCGGTCATGCCATCGTCGATCATCGCACCTGGGTGTTCCTCGGCGACGGCTGCCTGATGGAGGGCATCTCCCACGAGGCCTGCGCGCTCGCCGGGACCCTCAAGCTGTCCAAGCTGATCGTGCTTTACGACGACAACGGCATCTCCATCGATGGCGAGGTCCACGGGTGGTTCACGGACGATACGCCCGCTCGTTTCGAGTCCTACGGCTGGAATGTCATCCGCGGGGTCGACGGCCATGATGCGGCGGCCATCGACCGTGCCTTGACCGCGGCAATCGCGCAGTCCACCGCGGCGGACGGCAAGCCGACGCTGATCTGCTGCAAGACCATCATCGGCTGGGGGTCGCCCAACAAGCAGGGCACGGAGTCCGTGCATGGCGCGGCGCTCGGCGCCGCCGAGGTGGCGGCGGTGCGCCAGCAACTCGGCTGGACGGAGCCGCCGTTCGAGATTCCGGCGGACGTCCGTGGCGCCTGGGACGCACGCACGCGCGGCGCTGCGGCGGAGGCGCAGTGGCAGGCGCGCTTTGCCGGCTATGCCGCGAACCACCCGGACCTGGCCGCGGAATTCACTCGGCGCATGGCGGGTGAACTCCCCGGCGGGTTTGCCGAACAGGCCGCGGCGGCGATCGCGGCGGTGCAGGCAGCGGGCGGCTCGCAGGCCACGCGGCAGTCCTCGCAGGCCGCCCTGAACGTCTTCACCGCGCTGCTGCCTGAACTGCTCGGAGGATCCGCGGACCTCACCGGCAGCAACAACACCAATCGCAAGGGTTTCCGTCCCGTCACCGGCGATGACGCTTCCGGCGACTACCTCCACTATGGCGTGCGCGAGTTCGGCATGACGGCCATCATGAATGGCCTGGCGCTGCACGGCGGTTTCGTGCCGTTCGGCGGCACGTTCCTGGTGTTCTCGGACTACGCCCGCAACGGCGTGCGGATGAGTGCGCTGATGGGTTTGCCGGTCATCAACGTCTACACCCATGACAGCATCGGCCTCGGGGAGGACGGCCCCACGCACCAGCCGGTGGAGCACACTGCCTCGCTGCGGCTGATTCCCAATCACCACGTATGGCGCCCTTGCGATGCCGCGGAGACCCATGTGGCCTGGCTGGCGGCAGCCACGCGCCGCACTGGTCCCACCTCGCTGGTGCTCACGCGACAGGCCTTGCCGGCGCAACCGCGCGACGCGGACCAGGTCGCGGCAATGGCGCGCGGTGGCTACGTGCTGAAAGACGCCGCGGATGCCCGCGCCATCCTCATCGCGACCGGGTCCGAAGTGGCGCTGGCTCTCGAGGCGCAAGCCCGCCTCGCCGACCGTGGCATCCCGGTCCGCGTGGTCTCCCTGCCGTGCACCCAGGTGTTCGATGCGCAACCGGCCGCATGGCGCGAGGCGGTCCTGCCGGCAGCGCTGCCGCGCGTGGCGGTCGAGGCCGGCGTCACCGAGGGCTGGTACCGCTACGTGGGCCGCGATGGCGCCGTGGTGGGTCTGGACCGCTTCGGCGCTTCCGCGCCGGCTAAAGTCCTGTTCGAACAGTTCGGTTTCACGCCCGAGAACGTGGTTGCCGCGGTCGAGGGTGTGCTGGCGCGCTGAAGCGGGCCGGTTTCGGGTGAAGGATTCGCGATTCCCATTTTATTTCGTATGGAGATGATCCCATGGCTGTGAAGGTTGGCATCAACGGCTACGGCCGCATCGGTCGCAACATCCTGCGTGCGCTCTACGAGTCGGGCCGCAACGGCGAGATCCAGATCGTCGGTATCAACGACCTCGGCGATGCCAACACCAATGCCCATCTCACCCGCTACGACACTGCCCATGGCCGGTTTCCCGGCGAGGTGGTGGTTGATGGCGACAGCATGGTCGTCAACGGCGACCGCATTCGCGTGCTGAAGAGCCGGGACCCGGCGGCCCTGCCCTGGGGCGAGCTCGGTGCCGAGGTGGTGCTCGAGTGCACGGGCCTGTTCACCAGCAAGGAGAAGGCCTCGGCCCATCTCAAGGGCGGTGCGAAGAAGGTCGTCATCTCGGCTCCGGGCGGCAAGGACGTCGACGCCACCGTCGTGTACGGCGTCAACCATGACGTGCTGCGCAGCGACATGACAGTCATCTCGAACGCTTCCTGCACCACCAACTGCCTCGCGCCGCTGGCCAAGGTGATCAACGACGGCATCGGCATGGTGCACGGCATCATGACCACCATCCACGCCTACACCAACGACCAGGTGCTCACCGACGTCTATCACGAGGACCTCCGGCGCGCGCGTTCGGCGACGATTTCGATGATTCCCACCAAGACATGCGCGGCCGCTGCGGTGGGCCTGGTGCTGCCGGAGTTGAACGGCAAGCTCGACGGCTTTGCCATCCGCGTGCCCACCATCAACGTCTCGCTGGTGGACCTCTCGTTCGTCGCTGCCCGTGCCACCTCTGCCGAAGAGATCAACGCCCTTGTGAAGGCGGCGGCGGAGGGCCCGCTGAAGGGTGTGCTGGCCTACAACGACGGGCCGCTGGTGTCGGTGGACTTCAACCACAACCCGGCCTCGTCCACCTACGACGCGACGCTCACCAAGGTCACGGATGGCACGCTGGTGAAGGTGTGCTCCTGGTACGACAACGAGTGGGGTTTCTCCAACCGCATGCTCGACACCACGCTGGCCTGGGCCCGCGCCAAGTAAGCCGCCGACCGCAACGAAGGAACCAGCATGAAGCAAGTCATCCGCATGGCGGACCTGGATCTGCGCGGCAAGCGCGTACTGGTCCGCGAGGACCTGAATGTCCCGGTGAGCGATGGCGTGGTGACCAGCGACGCGCGTATCCGTGCGGCGCTGCCCACCTTGCGGGCGGCGTTGGCGGGTGGCGCGCGGCTGATGATCCTCTCCCACCTCGGTCGTCCCGAGGAGGGAGTGCCTGCGGAGGAGTTTTCGCTCGCACCCGTGGCCGCGCGACTCTCGGAGCTGCTCGGTCGCAAGGTACCGCTGGTGAAAGACTGGCTCGATGGTATCGAGGTGGCACCGGGCGAGGCGGTCCTGTGCGAGAACGTCCGGTTCAACAAGGGCGAGAAGAAGAACGGCGAGGAGCTGTCCCGGCGCATGGCTGCGCTGTGCGATATCTACGTGATGGATGCTTTCGGTACGGCGCACCGCGCCGAGGCAAGCACCCATGGCGTGGCGCGTTTCGCGCCGGTGGCCTGTGCCGGCCCGTTGCTGGTGAATGAACTGGTGGCGCTGGAGACGGCTCTCGAGAAGCCAGCGCGGCCGTTGGTCGCGATTGTCGCGGGTTCCAAGGTGTCCACCAAGCTGACGGTGCTCGAATCGCTGCTCGGCAAGGTCGACAAGCTCATCGTCGGTGGCGGAATCGCCAACACGTTCCTGGCGGCTGCGGGTCTGCCGGTGGGCAAGAGCCTGCACGAGTCCGAGATGCTCGATATCGCGCGCCGGCTTTCTGCGGACGCAACGGCCCGCGGCGCGGAGATTCCCTTGCCGACCGACGTCGTGGTGGCCAAGGCGTTCTCCGCGCAGGCCGAGGCTGACGTCAAGGCAGTGTCCGCGGTTGCCGCGGACGACCTGATTCTCGACATCGGTCCGGATACCGCGGACCGCCTGGCGAAGCTGCTCGAGTCGGCCGGCACCATCATCTGGAACGGCACGGTGGGCGTCTTCGAGTTCGACCAGTTCGGCGAGGGTACCCGTACGCTGGCGAAGGCCATCGCCGGTTCCAGGGCCTTCTCCCTGGCGGGCGGCGGTGACACCCTGGCAGCCATCGAGAAGTACGGCGTGGAGGAGGGCATCTCCTACATCTCCACTGGCGGTGGCGCGTTTCTGGAGTTCGTCGAGGGCAAGGTGTTGCCCGCCGTCGACCTGCTGCAGCGTCGCGCGGCCGGGGAATCGTTTGCGTAAGGGGACCTCCGACGGGTAGATTATCCGCCTGACAACGTTGGACAAGGCAGGGATTCCCGTCATGAGCGCAGCGCCCCAGAGACGCACCAAGATCGTCGCCACCCTCGGTCCGGCGACGGATGACCTGCCCACCCTCGCGGCGATGATCGCCGCGGGGGTGGACGTGGTGCGGGTCAATTTTTCGCACGGCTCGTTCGATGAGCACGCGGGTCGCGTGGCGCGGGTCCGTGAGGCAGCCGCTCAGGCAGGTCGCTATGTCGCCGTCCTCGGCGACCTGCGCGGCCCGAAAATCCGCATCGAACGCTTTGCCGAGGGCAAGGTGATGCTCGACGAGGGTCAGGAATTCGCCCTCGATCCGGCGTACGACCCCGAAGCCGGAACCTCCAGGATCGTCGGCGTGGCGTACCACGCCCTGCCCCGCGATGTCCGCGCCGGCGATCATCTGCTGCTCAACGACGGCCTCATCGTGCTCGAGGTGAAGTCGGTGCGCGGCACGCGCATCGATACCCGGGTGGTGGTCGGTGGCGAACTCTCGGATCGCAAGGGCCTGAACCGCCGCGGTGGCGGCCTGTCCGCCGGCGCCCTCACCGACAAGGATCGGGAGGATATCCGCATGGCTGCGCAGATCGGCGTCGATTACCTCGCCGTCTCGTTTCCGAAGAACGCACTCGACATGCACGAGGCCCGGACCCTGCTGCGCGCCGCCGGCGGCGAGGGCAAGCTGGTCGCCAAGATCGAGCGGGCCGAGGCGCTCACCAACCTCCGGGAAATCGTCCAGGCGAGCGACGCGGTGATGGTCGCTCGCGGCGATCTCGGGGTCGAGGTCGGCTACGCGGAACTCACCGGCCTGCAGAAGCGCATCATCGCCGAAACGCTTGCGCAGTACCGTGCGGTCATCACCGCCACGCAGATGATGGAGAGCATGATCCACAACCCGGTACCGACGCGTGCCGAGGTCTCCGACGTGGCGAATGCGGTGATGGATGGCACCGATGCGGTGATGCTCTCGGCCGAGACGGCGGTCGGCAAGTACCCGGTGAAGACGGTGCAGGAGATGGTCAACATCATCCTGGGCGCGGAGAAGTGGCAGGTGGCCAATCCGCGGGATGCCCAGGACAACCGCAAGTTCGAGCGCACCGACGAGGCGATTGCCCGGTCGGTGATGTATGCCGCCAACCACATGCCCATCCGCTGCATCGTCGCCCTGACGGAATCGGGCAGCACGACGCTGTGGATGTCGCGCATCCGCTCCGACATTCCCATCTACGCGTTCACCCGGCAGGAGGTGACGCGCCGGCGGGTCACGCTGTATCGTGGCGTTCAGCCGGTGCCCTTCGACGTGGTCCACACGGATCCGGAGCTGCTGTACACGGCCATCTTCCACATGCTGCTGGAGCTCGGGCTTGCCGCCGAGGGTGATCGGATCATCGTCACCAAGGGCGAGTTGACCGGAGTCACCGGCGGTACCAACTCCATGAAGATCCTCGAGGTCCGCAGATGAACACACCTGCCATCGCCCATCCGTCCCGGAGTCGCTGGTGGCTGCGGATTCTGGGGTGGGGGATGGCTGGACTGCTGGCCCTGGTCCTCCTGGCGGCGGTCAGCGGCTGGTGGGCCTTGCGGGCCAGTCTCCCGGTCCTTGACGGGGAGCTTCCCCTGCAGGGGCTCGCGGGGCCGGCGCTGGTCCTGCGGGACGCCGAGGGGGTGGCGACCGTGCAGGCCACCACGCAGCCCGACCTCGCGTTCGCTCTCGGCTATGTGCACGCCCAGGAGCGCTTTTTCCAGATGGACCTGCAGCGGCGCGCGCCGGCGGGCGAATTGGCCGCCCTGCTGGGTCCCAAGGTCTTGCCGTCCGACCGGCGACAGCGTCCGCATGGGCTGCGTGCCGTGGCGCGCGCGGTGGTGGCGGCGGCCGGTCCCGACGACCGCGCCGTGATCGACGCCTATACGGCAGGCGTGAATGCCGGCCTCGCCGGACTCGGGGCGCGTCCCTGGGAATACTTCCTGTTGCGCCAGCAGCCCCGGCCCTGGCGGCCCGAGGATACGGTCTTGACCGTCCACGCGATGTTCCTGACGCTGCAGGACAGCGACGGCAGCGTCGAGCGTCAACGCACCGTGATCCGCAACGTCCAGCCCGAGCTCGATGCCTTCCTGTTCTCGCCACCTGGACAATGGCAGGCGCCCCTGTTCGGTGCGAGCCTTCCCGATGTGCCCGTGCCCGCGGCGGCCGTCGACGTGCGGTTGCTGGCCTGGCAGCGATCCGCCGGGGAGCCCGCCCGCCTCCGGGCGCGCCAGGCGCCCTCGTCCGCCGAATCCGGACCCCTGGCCTGGGCCGCCGGCTGGCGTGGCGGTGAGTCGGACGCGGTGGTCGGCAGCAACAATTGGGCCTTGTCGGGTCGGCACACCGCGAGCGGTGCCGCACTGGTGGCCGATGACATGCATCTGGCCTTGCGCATGCCCCATATCTGGTTCAGGGCGCGGCTGGAACTGCGCGATACCGCAGGCACCGTGCGCTCCGCGGTGACCGGTGTGTCACTGCCGGGGACGCCCATGATCGTGGCCGGCAGCAATGGCCATATCGCCTGGGGATTCACCAACAGCAACGTCGATTCCACCGATACCGTGGTCCTCGTCCCCGATCCGGCCGCGCCGGATCATTACCTGACACCCGGAGGTTCGCGGCCGCTGGAGCGCCGTATCGAGCTCATCGAGGTGAGCGGTGCGGAACCGGTGAAGCTCGAGGTGGTGACCAGCGAGTTCGGTCCCGTGCTCGCCCGGGATCCCGCCGGTCGCGACATCGCGGTCCAGTGGGTACCGCAGTTCACGGCAGGCACCAACTTCCGTGCGACGGCCCTGGTCCAGGCACGTTCCGTGCGGGAGGCACTCACCATCGCCCGCGAGGGTGGCATCCCCACGCAGAACCTCACCGTGGGGGATGCTGCGGGCGACATCGCCTGGACGCTGATGGGCCAGGTGCCGCAACGCGCGAGCGAGGCCGCGGTCGTCTCGCGCCTGTCGACGGACCCGGCGGCCCGCTGGCTGGGCGTGGGGCCACCGCCTGCCACGCTCGCGCGCATCAATCCCGCGGGGGGGCGGATCTGGACGGCCAATTCCCGCGTCGGCGGCGGGCCGGGGAACGACCTGTCTGCCGACGATGCAGCGGCCGCGGCGGCCTACGAAGCGCTCGGCAGCAGTCGTTTCGACCGGGGCGCCCGCAATCGCCAGATCCGGGATGGCCTGATGACGCTGCAGCGAGCCACGCCGGCTGATTTTCTCGCCGTCCACCTCGACGACCGTGCAGTCTTCATCCAGTCCTGGCAACCGCTGGCGCTGGAAGTGGCGGGGCTGGCCAAAGTGGCGGCGGCGGATCGCGCCCTGCTGGCGACCCCCGTCACGCACGCCGCCGTCGACAGCGTGAGCTATCGGCTGGTTCGCGCCTTCCATCGCGAGGCCACCCGCGCGGTATGGTCGGTGTTGACGGCACCTGCGCAGGCGGTCGCCGGCGAACTGGAGTTGCGTGCGCCGCCGGAGTTCGAGGGCGCGCTCTGGCAACTGGTCGGCCCGGGTCGTGATGCGCGCTGGAACGCCGTCCTGGTGAAGGCACTGGAGACTGCCCTGGCGGAGGAGCGGAAGGAGTGCGGCGGCACCCGCGAGGGTTGTACCTGGGGACGCTTCAATACCGTGCGGTTCCATCATCCGCTGGCGTCTGCCGTGCCGCTGCTCGGTCGTTGGGTCAACTTGCCCGACCGTCGCTTGCCCGGTGACAGCGACCTGCCGCGCGTGCAGCGTCGGGAGCATGGCGCCAGCCAGCGCTTCGCGGTTTCGCCGGGGCGCGAGTCCGAGGGGTATCACCAGGTTCCCGGCGGCAATGCCGGGCATCCGCTTTCCCCGTACCATGGCGCCGGTCACGCCGCCTGGGAGCGGGGTGAGCCTGCGCCTTTCCTGCCCGGCGAGACCCGCTGGACCCTCCAACTGCAGCCGAGTCCCTAGATGTCCACGTCCCAACAGAAGTTCGCCGGTACCAGCACCTACATCGCCACGGACGAGCTCCGTCTCGCGGTCAATGCCGCCGTGCAGTTGCAACGCCCGCTGCTCATCAAGGGCGAGCCGGGCACGGGCAAGACGCAACTGGCTCTCGAAGTGGCGCGCGGCCTCGGGCGCCCGCTGCTCGAGTGGCATGTGAAAAGCACGACCAAGGCGCAGCAGGGCCTGTACGAATACGATGCGGTCTCGCGCCTGCGCGATTCGCAACTCTGCGACGAGCGCGTGCGCGACGTGGCCAACTACATCCTGCGTGGCGCGCTGTGGGAGGCCTTCGAGAGCGAGGTGCCGCCGGTGCTGCTCATCGACGAGATCGACAAGGCGGACATCGAGTTCCCGAATGATCTGCTGCTGGAACTCGACCGCATGGAGTTCCATGTCTACGAGACCGGCGAGACGGTGCGTGCGCGCACCCGG
>JBJTPC010000059.1:0-2584 GCA_046074905.1 Gammaproteobacteria bacterium | reverse complement strand
AGATCGGCATCCGTCAGCTTCGCGAGCAGCTCGCGCGACTTCGGACCCACCACGATCAAGGTACCGTAGCGAGCGGTGAGGTTGTTCACCTGCACGCTGCCATCCGCCGGCAGGTGCTCACGCAGCCAATGCTCGTCGTGGGCTTCGCCGGCCGCCGCCGAAATCATCCAGTAGTGATTCGGCGCGAAGGTGGTAATCGTCATTTCGCTGACGATGCCGCCACTCGGCGCACAGAGGTAGTTGAGCGCGGTACGGCCCGGCTTCGGCACCACGCCCGTCACCAGGTGATCGACCCACGCGGCTGCGCCGGGACCCGTCACCTCGAACTTCGTGAAGCCGGGGAGGTCCAGCACCGCGACGCGGTTCTGCACCGCATCGATCTCGCGCTGGATGGACTGGTGCCAGGCAGGACGGCGGAAGCTGTGCAGCGGACCGCTGGCGAGGTCATCGCCCTGCGGGAAGAACACCGCGCGCTCCCAGCCGCCACGCGCGCCGAAATGCGCACCCTTGGCCTGCAGGCGCAGGTAGGCGGGCGACATCTTGGCGGGACGACCGGCCGGGCGCTCTTCCGCCGGATAGCCGACACCATACTCGTTCTGGTAGGTCTCGATGGCCTTGGCAGTGGTGAACTTGATGTTCGCGTGCTCGAGGTAGCGACGCGAATCGAGCGGCCACACATCCCACTCGGGATGACCGTTCACCACCCACTCGGCGATGATCTTGCCGGCGCCGCCCGCCTGCGCGATGCCGAAAGTGAACGCGGTGCAGTGGAAGAACCCGGGCAGGCCCGGCGCCGGACCGATGAGCGGATTGCCATCCGGTGCGTACGGGATGGGGCCGTTGATGACGCGCTTGATGCCGACGGTACCGAGCTGCGGCAGGCGGCGGCAGGCATCCTCGATGTACTTCTCGAGCCGGTCGGTGTCGTCGTCGAACAGCTGGTGCGCGAACTGGTCGGGAATGCCGTCCTGCCAATGCACGCGCGCGTCCCATTCGTAGGGACCGAGGATGAAGCCGTGACGCTCCTGGCGGAGGTAGTAGCTGACGTCCGGATCGCGCACGAGCGGCAGGCGCGCATCGCCGCGGGCCTGCAGTTCGGGAATGTCCTCGGTGACGAGGTACTGGTGCGACATCGTCACCATGGGCAGGAAGGCGCCGACCATCGCCGCCACCTCGTTGCCACGATAGCCACCGGCATTGATCACTTTCTCGGCCGTGATCACGCCCTGGTTGGTCTCGATGCGCCATTCACCCGTGGGCGTGCGCGAGATGGCGGTGACGCGGGTGTTGCGGTGGATGGTGGCACCCGCATCACGGGCACCCTTGGCAAGCGCCTGGGTGAGCTGCGAGGGGTCGATGTCGCCGTCGTACGGGTCGTACAGGCCACCGAGGATGTCGTGCGTCTCGAGGAACGGGTGACGCTCGCGGATCTCGGCCGGCGAAAGCATCTGGAAATCGATGCCTTGCGCATGCGCCTGCGACACCACATGCCGGAACTCGTCCATGCGGTCGCGCGTGTGCGCCAGGCGGATGCTGCCGGTGATGTGGTAGTTGATGTCGTAGCCCACCTTTGCACTGAGCGTCGAGTACAGCTTGGTGCTGTGGCGCTGCAGCTTGATGATGTTCCAGGACGTGGAGAAGTTGGGGCAGTTGCCGGCGGCGTGCCAGGTCGACCCGGCCGTCAACTCGTCGCGCTCGAGCAGCACGGCATCGGTGACACCGAGCTGGGTCAGGTGATACAGGGCACTGCAGCCCACCGAGCCGCCACCGATGATGACAACCTGCGCATGCGATTTCATGTTTGTTCCCGACTCTGTTGGTTTTTTCAGCGCTTGATGCGTTCGTTCTTCGGGTCGTAGAAAGGCTGCAACTGCACGCGCGCCGGATAGCGCCGGCAGGCCACCTCCACTTCCCACTGGCCGCCGGCCAGCCAGTCGGGCGTCACGCCCTCGGGACAGCGTACGTAGCCCATGCCGATGGACTTGGCGAGGCGATGGCCCCAGGCACCGCTGCTGGTGGAGCCGACGATCACGCCGTCACGGCAAATCGGCTCTTCGTGGTAGAGCAGCGGCGCCGCACCGGAATCGTCTTCCAGCATGACGTACACCATCCGCTTCTTGAGCGGTCCTGCGGCTTTCTGCGCCAGCAGCGCCTCGCGGCCGATGAAGCCGCCCGGCTTGTCCCAGGCCACCACGAAGCCGAGACCCGCCTCGAGCGGCGTGTCTTCCTCGGCAATGTCGTGACTCCAGTGCTTGTAGCCTTTTTCCGTCCGGCAGGCGCCCATGGCATGGTAGCCCGCATGGCGCAGGCCATGCTTCGGACCAGCCGCCACCAGACGCTCGTAGACGTCCATCACGTGCTCGGCGGGGATGTAAAGCTCCCAGCCCAGTTCGCCCACGTAGGTGATGCGGCTGGCGCGCAGGCGCGCGTACCCGATCTCGATTTCGCGGGAAGTGCCGAAGGGATGGGCCTCGTTCGAGAGGTCCGCCCCCGACACTTCCTGGAGCAGGGCGCGGCTGTTGGGGCCCATGATGCCGATCATCGCCAGTCCCGCGGTGATGTCCGTCACCGTGCAATGCAGGCG
>JBJTPC010000058.1:0-2278 GCA_046074905.1 Gammaproteobacteria bacterium | reverse complement strand
CGGCGAGACCAGCCGCATCTTCACCAACCCGGCCAAGAAGGCCACCGAGGACTACATCACGGGCCGCTACGGCTGAGCGTGCCGTTGGCGGTGGGCGCGCTGCCGAGGGCAGCGCGACCCGTCAGTCGCGCAACAATTCGTTGATGCTGGTCTTGGCGCGCGTCTGTGCATCGACCCGCTTGACGATCACGGCCGCGGCCAGCGAGTACTTGCCGCAGGGCGAGGGGAGACTGCCCGGCACGACCACCGCGCCTGCCGGGACGCGACCGTAGCTCACTTCGCCGGTGGCGCGGTCGTAGATCTTCGTGCTGGCGCCGATGAATACCCCCATCGACAGCACCGCGCCTTCCTCGACCACCACGCCCTCGACCACTTCGGAGCGGGCGCCGATGAAGCAGTGGTCCTCGATGATGGTGGGACCTGCCTGCAGCGGTTCGAGCACGCCGCCGATGCCCACGCCACCCGAGAGATGCACGTTCTTGCCGATCTGCGCGCAGGACCCGACCGTGGCCCAGGTATCGACCATGGTGCCGCTGTCGACGTAGGCCCCCAGGTTGACATAGCTCGGCATCAGCACCACGCCCGGGGCAAGATAGGCACCGCGCCTGGCCACGGCGGGGGGCACCACCCGCACGCCTGTCGCGCGCAGTTCCGCCGCCGAGCAGCCGGCGAACTTCAGCGGCACCTTGTCGAAGAAGCGGGTGTAGCCGGCCTCGACGGGCGCGTTGTCGTGCGTGCGGAAGTACAGCAGCACGGCCTTCTTCAGCCACTGGTGCACCTGCCACTGGCCCGCCACCTTCTCGGCCACGCGGGCACGACCGCTGTCGAGCAGGTCGAGGACCTCCTCCAGCGCGCGGCCGAGGTCTGCAGGTACGTCGGTGGGTGCCAGCCGGCTGCGCTCCTCCCACCAGTGCTCGACCAGGGACTGGAGGGCGGCGTGGTTCGCGGCGGTCATGCGGAAATCCTGTCGGCAAGGGAACGGAGGAAAGCGGGGTGGAAACGCGCGATGCGCTGCGCGGCGGCGATGCACTCGGCGAGGGGCGCCACCAGCGACAGGCGGACGCGGCCACGGCCGGGGTGGCCGCCGTCGGCACCGGGCCGGGCGAGGTACTCGCCGGGCAGCGAGGTGACGTTCTGCTGCGCGAACAACTCGCGCGTCCAGGCGGTGTCGATACCCTCGGGAGCACGGCCGTGCGCGTCGCGCCGGCCCTGCGCCACATCCAGCCACAGGTAGAAGCCGGCCTCGGGCCATTCCACCGGCATGACCTCCCGCAACAGGGGCACCACCGCCGCGAACTTGGCGCGGTAAAGCGCGCGGTTGGCCACGCCATGGGCATCATCGCCCCAGGCCGCGGCACTGGCGGCCAGCACGTGCCCGGGCATCGCGCAGCCGTGATAGGTGCGGTAGAGCCGGAACGGGCCGAGCAGGGTGGGATCCCCGGCGACGAATCCCGAGCGCAGGCCCGGCACGCTGCTGCGCTTGGACAGCGAGTGGAACACCACGAGGCGGCGGCAGGCGGTATTGCCCATGGCCGCCGCCGCCTGCAGGAATCCGGGCGGGGGGTTCGACTCGTCGAGGTAGATGTCCGCGTAGCACTCGTCCGCGGCAATGATGAAGTCGTGCCGCTCGGCGAGGGCCAGGGCCGCTTGCATCCACGCCAGCGGTGCGACAGCGCCGGAGGGATTGCCGGGCGAGCACAGGAACAGCACCTGGCAGCGGCTCCACGTCGCTGCATCCACGGCATCGAGGTCGGGCAGGTGGCCGTGCGCCGGGTCGGTATCGAGGTAGACCGGCTCCGCGCCGGCCAGCAGGGCCGCCCCCTCGTAGATCTGGTAGAAGGGATTGGGCATCAGCACCAGGGGCTTGCCGCTGTTGCCAGGCTTGCCGCGCGGATCGAGCACGGCCTGCACGAAGGCGAACAGCGCCTCCCGCGTCCCGTTCACCGGCAGGATCATCCGCTCGGCATCGAGTGTGGCCCCGACACCGTAGCGACGCTCCAGCCAGCCTGCGACGGCCTCGCGGAAGGCGGGGGTCCCTGCGGCGACCGGATAGGCGCCGAGCTCGGCGAGATTCGCGGTCAGCGCCGCGAGCACCAGCGCGGGCGGCGGATGTTTCGGCTCGCCGATGTGCAGCGCGATGCGCGGCAGCTCCGGCGGCGGCACCACGCCCGCCTGCAGCGCATTGAGGCGCTCGAAGGGATAGGGAAAGAGGCTCGACAGTCGCGGATGCATGACGGTCAGGCGCCCGTCGCCGGTGGCGCCAGGGTGGTCTCCAGGC
>JBJTPC010000057.1:0-2809 GCA_046074905.1 Gammaproteobacteria bacterium | reverse complement strand
TGAAGGGGAAAGTGATGCCGAGTGACAGTCCCACATAAAGCGAGGGATTGGCCTCCGGAATCGCCTCGCGCAGAACCGCCGGTGCGGCGATGTACGACGCGCTGGCGGCCAATGCCATCAGCAGCACGGTGTTGCCGGTCGACATTCCGGCCAGCGAACCCAGCGCCAGCGCCGTGGTCGCATGGACCAGCGGCGCGAGCAGCGCATAACCGAGCAGCCAGGCGCTGCGCCCCCGCAGGGCAGGCAACTGGCGGGCGGTCTGCAGCCCCATGTCCAGCAGGAAGAACGCCAGCATGCCCTTGAACAGGTCGATCGAGAACGGTGCCATCACCGCCTCCCCGGCCGGACCCGAGACATACCCCACGACCATGCTGCCGAGCAGCAGCAACTGGGCCCCGTCCGTGAGCGACTCGTGCAGGACGTGCGAAAAACGGGCCGGGCTCGACCCGGAACCCGCGCGCAAGCGGTTGGCGAGGAACACGGCGAGCAGGATGGCCGGCGATTCCATCAAGGCCATGGCGGCGGCCATGTGGCCGCCATAGGCAACCCCGTTGAGGTCGAGGACCTGCACGGTGGTCACGAAGGTGACTGCACTGACCGATCCGTAGGTGGCCGCGACCGCGGCCGCATCCAGCGGCGGTAGCCAGCGACGCAGCAGGGCGTAGCCGGCAAGGGGTACCGACAGGGCCATGAGCACCGCCAACCCGAGATCTCCGGCAACCCGCAAGGTGAGGCCGGAGTCCGCCAGCGCGAACCCGCCCTTCAAACCCAGCGCCATCAGCAGATAGAGACAGAGGAACCGCGATACCTGGGCCGGGATCTCGAAGTTGGACCGGACCAGCCCGGCGAACAGCCCCAGGGCGAAGAACAGGATGGTCGGATCGAGCAGGACGTGCATCAGGCGGGGCTCCGGGGTGAATCCGGGGCGCTATTTGACCATGGAATCCCCGGGGTACGTCGGCGCGGCCGCAACGCCGGCGGGTCGCCAGGATGCCTCAGGGGGACGACCAACGCGCCCGCAGGCTGGCCAGGCGCTCCCGGACACGGGTCAGGTTCGCTGCCTTGACATGACCATAGCCGCGAATGGCATCGTGCTCGCGCACCCAAGCCACCACGGATTCATGGGTGGAAGCCGTCAGATGCTGCAGGGCCAAGGCCAGTTCGCGCTCGAACTCCCGCGCCAGACTCCGCTCCAGACGCCGCTCTGCCGTGTGGCCGAAGGGATCCAGCCAGGTTCCGCGAAGGAACCGCAGGTGCGCGATGCCGCGCAGCACCGGCAGGATCCATGGCCCGAACTCCTGCTTGCGGGGCAGTCCAGTCGCCGGATCCTTGCGGCCCAGCAATGGCGGAGCGAGATGCAGGGACACCCGGTAATCACCCTCGAAAGTGGCCGCGAGCTGCCGTTGCAAGGCCGTCGTATGCAGGCGCGCCACCTCGTACTCGTCCTTGATGGCCAGCAGCCGGAAGTACGCCTGCGCCACGGCCTCGGCGAGGCGCGTCGAGCCGGGGATCACCTCGGTTTCGCGCCGCGTTACCGTCGCCAGCAATTGCCGATAGCGGTGTGCCAACCGCTGGCCCTGATAAGCGACCAGGAAATCCGCGCGCACCGCCAGACGTTGCTCGAGGGATGCCTGTGCTCCGAGGGGTGGGACGAGCGAAGCTTGCGACGACGACGCGGCGACGGTCTCGGACAAGCCCGCCGCACGCAGCAGCGCCGCCGTGCCGGTGGCGCGATGCTGGGCTGCTGCGCGACCAAGGCGCAATGCGCGCAGGTTCAGCGGCACCGCCGCCCCGTTCAACTCGATGGCGCGTTCCAGTGACTGGCGCGTGACCGGCAACCAGCCCATCTGCAAGGCATAGCCCACGATCAACAGGTTCGCGGCAGCGGTATCGCCCAGCAACTGGCGTGACAATCCGGTGGCATCGAGGCGGAAGGCACCGCCCAGCCCGGCCGCCGCATCCACCAGCGCCGCCAGCTCCGCCTGGCGGAAGTCCGCATCGGGATCACGCTGGAGCAGTGCAGTGGGGGTCAGGTGCGTGTTGTAGACGACCTGGGTGCGGTTGCCAGCCAGCGTACGCAACGCCGACTCGGACGCGGTGACCACCAGGTCGCAGCCGAGAATCACGTCCGCCTCGGCCACGCCGAGCCGCGGCGCCCCGAGAGGGAAGGTGCTCCTTCGCGAACCGGATCTGACGAACTTCAGGTGCGAGTAGACCGCACCGCCCTTCTGCGCCAGCCCCGTCATGTCGAAGGCACTGGCCTGCAGTCCGTCGAGATGCGCCGCCATCGCCAGTACCGCGCCCACGGTCACCACGCCCGTGCCGCCGATGCCGGTGACGAGGATGCCCACCGGTCGATCCGCCGGCGCCACCGCCGGCTCGGGCAGCGCAGCCAGCCATGCCGCGGGCAACTCGGTGACCGCCGGCCGGCGGAGCCGTCCGCCCCGTACCGAAACGAAGCTGGGGCAGAATCCCTTCACGCAGCTGTAGTCCTTGTTGCAGCTGTGCTGGTCGATGCGACGCTTGCGACCGAACTCGGTCTCGAGCGGCTCGACCGCGAGGCAATTCGACTGGACGGCGCAATCGCCGCATCCCTCGCAGACTGCCTCATTGATCAGCAGACGACGATCCGGATCCGGGAACGCGCCACGCTTGCGTCGCCGGCGCTTCTCCGCGGCACAGGTCTGGTCGTAGACGAGGGCACTGACCCCGGGCACCTCACGCAGTTCCCGCTGCAAGGCCTCGAGATCATCGCGATGATGGAGAGTCACGCCCTTCGCGAAGGACTCGCCTTCGCGGTACTTGCCCG
>JBJTPC010000056.1:0-2662 GCA_046074905.1 Gammaproteobacteria bacterium | reverse complement strand
CGTGTCGTTCACTACCTGGACGCCTCTCGCGCTGCAGTCTAGCGCCCGGCGCTGGCAGGGCCATGTCTGGCGCGTCGTTGACGCCCAGTACACGGCCGGGGCCATGAAGCTGGTGGACAGCCGCGGCGAGCAAGACGTACTGGAAGCCTTGTTGGAGCGAAGCAAGCCGGCACTTCTTCATGGCACGGACGGTCTGGATTACTTGTTGGCCACCCCGTTTCGGTATGCGCCCAAGCAGTACGGTTCGCGCTTTCGCGCGCCCACAGATCCTGGCGTGTTCTACGGCGCCGAGTCGGTGGCGGTGGCTGGCGCCGAGCTGGGTTACTGGCGCTGGAGGTTTCTGGTCGATGCGGTCGCGCTGGAGCGCATGGAGCCCGTAGCGCATACCGCGTTTCGGGTAGAGGTAGCTACGTCGGTAGTGGATTTGCGGCGCCCGCCCTTCGCTGCCGACGCGGCCGTGTGGGAACACAAGACGGACTACGCCCCTACGCAGCAGTTTGCTCGAGTGGCCCGCGAGGCCTGCGTAGGCGGCATTCTGAATCGGTCCGTTCGCGCGCCAAACCCTGCGTGGTGCCTGGCCTTGCTGACGCCGGCAGGCTTTGCCCAGCCCGCCCCGCATGCGGAACAGCAAACCTGGTTCATGGCTGTGTCGCGGCACGAGGTAACGCTGCGGCGGGATACTGCGTCGATGCAGTTTTCGGCAGTGGGGTGGTAGAGGTGGTGGGGCCATCCTGCGCACGTGGTTGGAGCAGCAGGTGCTGCCCGAGTTTTCCAACCGTACCTTGCCCATCGATACGGCTGTCTCCCAACGCTGGGCGCGGCTTCACGTGCCCAACAAGCGCGGCGAACGCGAAGCGCTGATTGCGGCGACGGCTTTGGTGCATGGAATGACGGTGGTTACACGCAGCTTGGTGGATTTCGCGCCCATGGGCGTGGCCACCGTCAATCCGTGGGAGCCAGCGGGTTGGCGTGCGCCGCCGCTAACTATCCAGCACCTCGGTCATCGCGCGTAGCCGTCGCGCCAGGTCCTCCTCCATCTCGGCGTCGATGGGTCGGGGGTGCAGCGTCGCGCGGCGGTCATTGCCTTCGCCCTCGATGCGCAGCATGCCGGCGACCACCATCGCTCTTCGGACGGACACGGCGGGTACGTCTCCGGCGGATTCACGAATCAACTCGTCCAGACTGTGCTCGCCGATCAGTGGCAAGGCCGGGGGCGTTTCCAGGGCCAGCGGGTTGTATTTCGGGCTTTGTCGCCAGGTTTGCTCCACCCGGCCCACACGCTGGCTCTGCCCCCTTGCGGGGCGCGGTGCATGGCGCTTGTGCATGATGCGCTGGCATTCGTGGCGGTCCAGCCCGGTCATCACGGCCACCCCCGAAACGCTCACCCGTCGCTCGACTTCCAGGTTTTCGATGGCGGCCGTGACGAACGCAGCCTTCATCAAGGCCGAGAACTCGCCGTAGCCGATTCCCCGCACCATCAACTCGTCGGCCAGCCGGACCAGCAGTTGGGACAGATTCGGCTCGACCTGCCGCGGATGCTTCTTGTGGGACGTCTTCATCGTCTTGGCTCCCCTTGCAGTGGTGGTTAGGAGAGCCAAGCGACTCACGAATCGGGGATGAAATGGTGTTTCTGCACCACCTGAATCGGGGCTATTGCCCGACTTTGGCCGACCCGGTGATGCCTTGGAGGGTAGGCCCTGCGGACCCCGTGATGCCCTGCAGCATGGCGCGGGCGGATCCGGTGATCCCCTGCAGCGTCAGCGCCGGCAGCAGGGTTTTCGGACCGGTCAGGCGTGCCGTCACGCGCACCAATTCGCCATTCGCCGGCACGCGGGCAGCGGCGTCGTGCATCAGCGGCGTGAAGTCCACCCGGTACCCGCCCACCACCGCCCGGCCGCTGCGCGCGTCCGCCTCGCGCACCACGCCGGCCACCACCAACGGTGCGTTCCGCGGCAACTGGGCGCTGGCCACGAGGCGCGCCTGCAGCGTGCCGTCCGCCCGGCGGACAATCTCCAGCAGGCCGGTGCCGTCTCGTGCCGCCAGCGGGCAGGCACGGCCGGTGGCCGCGAGGCAGTCGTAGGTCAAATCGCCTGCCGTCACCTGGTGCGGCAGGGCCGCCGGCGCCACCGGCACCCGCAGCAGGATTTCTGCCGCCACCGCGGCCGCTGTCGCCATCGCTGTGCTCATGGTTCCCTCCAGCCAGTGCTTGGGTTTCGTGCGTGGCACGGCGGGACCCGTGCCTGAACGCTTTATCGGCGGGAGTCGGGGAGGGGTGGTGCTGTTGCACCAGAGTCGGCGGGAAAGTCAAGAATTCGTCATGAACTTCGGCATAATTGCTTTCATGGAAGCGGAAGGGAAGCGCGCCCCGACGGGGCGGGCGCATCGGGGACTCGTGTCGGCGCTGCTGTGGGGCAGCGCATGCGCGTGGCCCGTGGTCGCCGCCGCGGCCACGCCGGAGACGCCCGCGGTTGCGCCCTCCGGCTACAGCGGCGCCATCAATACCCCGACGGGGGATGTCCTTCCGCTCGGCACGGCCGTGGTCTCGTACACCGGCAACAACCCCGAGCTCCAGCGCATCTTCGGCGACAACGCGTTTGGCAGTGTGACTGCTGGTTGGGGGTTGTTGCCTGGGCTGGAGGTGATTGGTCGACTGGCGATTACC
>JBJTPC010000055.1:0-4616 GCA_046074905.1 Gammaproteobacteria bacterium | reverse complement strand
TCGACGCCGAGATCCGCCAGCGCCCGACCGACCCGCAGTTTCTCGGGAAGCGTCATGCTGCAACCGGGCGATTGCTCGCCGTCGCGCAACGTGGTGTCGAAGATCAGGACGCGGTCGGGCTCACGGGGTGTCGCGGACATCATCGGTTCCTCAGCGGGGAGCGGCGGCCTGGGAATGGGCCGCCGCGGTCGACGGACTCAGCGGCCGCCTTCCAGCCATGGCATGCGTGCGCGGAGGTCCTTGCCGACCTTCTCGATCGGGTGACCGAGGTCCGCCTGCATGCGCTTGGCGTACTTCTTCTTTCCGGACTTGTTCTCGCGGATCCACCCACGGGCGAACTTGCCGCTCTGGATGTCCTTGAGGACCTTCTTCATGTCGCCCTTCACGGCGCGGTTGACCACGCGGGGTCCGCTGACCAGCGCGCCCCACTTGGCCGTTTCGGAGATGAAGTGGTGCATCTTGGCGAGACCGCCCTCGTGCAGGAGGTCGACGATGAGCTTCAGTTCGTGCAGCACCTCGTAGTAGGCGACCTCGGGCTGGTAGCCGGCCTCGACGAGCACCTCGAAGCCCTTCATCACCAGGTGCGTCGCGCCACCGCAAAGCACCGCCTGCTCGCCGAACAGGTCCGTCTCGGTCTCCTCGGCGAAAGTGGTCTCGAGGACACCGCCACGGGTGCCGCCGATGCCGTGCGCGTAGGAGAGCGCCTTGGCCTTGGCCGACTTGGTCGCGTCCTGCGCCACCGCAATCAGGCAGGGCACGCCACGCCCCTGCTGGTACTGGCGACGGACGAGGTCGCCGGGACCCTTCGGGGCAATGAGGACCACGTCGAGGTCCTTGCGGGGCTTGATCTGCTTGAAGTGGATATTGAAACCGTGGGCGAACAGCAGGGCCGTACCCGGGGCGAGGTTCTTCTCCACTTCGGCGTACACCGCCGGCTGGGCGAGGTCCGGCGTCAGGATTGCAACCAGCGCGGCGCCCTTCACGGCATCCGCCGGCGGAGCCACCCGCAGGCCGTCCTTCTTGGCCTTCTTCCAGCTGTCACCGCCCTTGCGCACGCCGACGACGACGTCGAAGCCGCTCTCCTTGAGGTTGAGGGCGTGGGCCCGGCCCTGGCTGCCGTAGCCGACCACGGCGATGGTGGCACCCTTGAGGGCTTTGCGGTCGACATCCTTCTGCGAGTAAATGCGCATGACTGCTCCCGTTGTTGCGCCTGACGGCGCGGTGAATCATCAAGTCAAAAAAAACCCCGCACCGGGCCGTTCGGCCGCTGCGGGGCATGGTTTTTCGTGGTTGTCGCCTGGGGCAGGACCCGGAGTCCGGGAGCCTTCCCTGGTCAGACGTGCACGCCGTGCCCCGTCCGCCCGGTAAGGAGCGGGTGTGCGTACGTAAGTCGTACGGGGAAACGGCAGGAAGTCGATGGATAGTGCATGTCTGTTGCAGTGCGAAAACACTCGAATATCATCATTTCCAGTAGATTCTGTCAACCGGTAATCCACGGTTTATGCTCCCCGAATGACACCGCAAATTCCGCCCAACGATTCCCTGCAGCGCGCGCTCGAGCGCTGCCCCTTCGCCGATCCCGGACCGGGTGACACGCCGGTGCCGTTGGTGTGCCTCGCCGAGGGCGAGGTCTCCGCTTGGGAGGCCACTGCTCCGGCGGCCTGGCGTCAATGGTCGCGCGAGCATGCGTTCCTCGGGGAGAAGCACCGCGTGCTCGCCTTGCCGGCTCCGTCCGGCGGAATCGGCGGCGCGTTGCTGGGTCTGGGTCGACGCATTGCCGGCGAGGCGATTCCACCCTGGGCTTTCGCGGGATTGCCGGAGCGGTTGCCTGGCGGGTGGTACGGGTTGTCGGGTCAATGGTCCGTGGACGACCGCGAGGCGTTCGCGCTCGGCGTCTGCCTCGGCAGTTACCGTTACGACCGCTACCGGAGGTCCGGCGGTCCGCAGCGGGAAGTGCGGTTCGCATGGCCCGAGGGAATCGACCGCGCCCGCATCCAACGGCTGGCGGGCGCCGACACCCTGGCCCGGGATCTCGTCAATACCCCGGCGGAAGACCTGTCACCGCGCGCATTGGCTGCCGTGGCGGCGGCGGTCGGCGCCCGACACCGTGCGGTTTTTCGCCAATGGGTGGGTCAAGAACTGCTGGCCGAGCGTTGCCATGCGATTCACGCGGTCGGCCGCGCTGCCGCGGAGGTACCACGGCTCGTGGAACTGCGTTGGGGTGAGGCTGGTCCCGCGGTGACGCTGGTGGGGAAGGGCGTTTGTTTCGATACCGGGGGACT
Organism: Gammaproteobacteria bacterium; assembly: GCA_046074905.1. Taxonomy (GTDB): domain Bacteria; phylum Pseudomonadota; class Gammaproteobacteria; order Steroidobacterales; family Steroidobacteraceae; genus CAIOHZ01. The sequence continues at coordinate 2,334 of JBJTPC010000055.1, read as the reverse complement.
CGACCTCAAACCCTCGGCCGGGATGGCGCTGATGAAGAAGGACATGGGGGGCGCGGCCATGGCGCTGGCGGTGGCCGAATTGGTGATGGACAGCGGCCTGCCGATACGCTTGCGAGTGCTGCTGCCGTTGGTCGAGAACGCCGTCGGCGCCAACGCTTTTCGGCCCGGCGACGTGTTGGCGACGCGGAAGGGACTCACCATCGAGGTGACCAACACGGATGCGGAAGGCCGATTGGTGCTCGCCGACGCCCTCGCCCTGGCCGCTGAAGAGCGCCCCGACCTGATGGTCGACCTCGCGACCCTCACGGGCGCGGCACGCGTGGCGCTGGGTCCCGAGGTCCCGGCTTTCTTCTGCAGCGACCGGCAACTCGCGGCGGACCTCGCCGCTGCCGCGCGGGCGGCCCATGACCCGCTCTGGGAATTGCCGTTGTGGCCCGGGTACGAGGAAGACCTGGTTTCCCGCGTGGCGGACCTGCAAAACGCCCCGGCAGGGGGATTCGCCGGCGCAATCCATGGTGCCTTGTTCCTGCAGCGCTTCGTGCCCGAGGGTTTGCGCTGGCTGCATGTCGACCTGTACGCCTGGAACCCCAGGGACCGCCCCGGGCGCCCGGTCGGCGCCGAGGCCCAGGGGGTACGTGCCCTGTTCCGGTTTCTGGAATGCCGCTACGGCGGAACCGCGCGCGCGACCATGACGCCCGGTTGATCGGCGGGGGATCGCACACGCCCGGGCGATTAAGCCTCAGAATAGCGCGTCACCCCGGCCGTGTCGGGGGACCTGTCGGCCCGGAGGGGCCGTTCGTACCGAAGGATCACCATGCCCCGCAAGACTGCCCCGCGCCGCAGCGTTGCCAAGACGCCGGCCATCGACTCTCGTGCCCATTCCCGCCTGGTGGTGGACGGGCTTGCCCAGACTCCCGCCCGCGCGATGTTGCGCGCCGTGGGCTACACGGACGCGGATTTCACCCGTCCGTCGATCGGCATCGCCTCCACGTGGTCGAATATCACGCCTTGCAATGTCCATCTCGACGGTCTGGCGACCGCCGCTGCGGACGGTGCGGATGCCGCGGGCGGCAAGAGTCGGCAATTCAACACCATCACGGTTTCCGATGGCATCTCGATGGGCTCGCCCGGGATGCGTTATTCGCTGGTCTCGCGCGAGGTGATCGCCGACTCCATCGAGGTGGTGGCCGGCGCACAGGGTTTCGACGGCCTCGTGGCCATCGGCGGCTGCGACAAGAACATGCCGGGATGCATCATGGCGCTGGCGCGCCTCGATCGACCGGCGGTCTTCGTCTACGGCGGTACCATCCAGCCCGGCGCCCAGCGCCGCGACATCGTTTCGGTGTTCGAGGCAGTCGGTGGTCGTGCCGCGGGATCGGTCAGCGAGTCGCAACTCCACGAGGTGGAGGTCACCGCGATTCCCGGCCCGGGTAGCTGTGGCGGGATGTACACCGCGAACACGATGGCATCGGCGATCGAGGCGCTCGGCATGAGCCTGCCGAACTCGAGTGCCCAGGAGGCGGTGTCCCGCAGCAAGGTGGAGGATTGCCGCCGTGCCGGTGAGGCGGCCGTGCGGCTCGTCCGGGCCGGGCTCACCCCGCGGCAAATCATGACCCGGCAGGCCTTCGAGAACGCCATCGTCACCATCATCGCGCTCGGCGGGTCCACGAATGCCGTGCTGCACCTGCTCGCGATTGCGCACGAGGCAGGCGTCAAGCTCACGCTGGATGATTTCACCCGACTCGGCAAGCGTACCCCGGTCCTCGCGGACCTCAAGCCGAGCGGCAAGTACCTCATGTCCGAGTTGATCGCAATCGGCGGCATCCGTCCGCTGATGAAGGCGCTGCTGGAGGAGGGCCTGCTGCATGGCGAGGCGCTGACTGTCAGTGGCCGGACGCTCGCCGAGGATCTCCGGGAGGTCCGCGATTACCCCCCGGGACAGGACGTGGTCCGTGATTTTGCCGATCCGCTCAAGCCAGACTCCCACCTGGTCGTGTTGCGGGGCAATCTGGCGCCGGAAGGCGCGGTGGCCAAGATCACGGGCAAGGAAGGCCTGTCCTTCACCGGTCGGGCGAAGGTGTTCAACAGCGAGGAATCCAGCCTGCAGGCCATCCTCGATGGCAAGGTGAAGGCGGGCGACGTGGTGGTCATCCGCTACGAGGGACCCAAGGGCGGACCGGGAATGCGCGAGATGCTCAGCCCCACCGGCGCGATCATGGGCAAGGGTCTGGGAGACAAGGTCGCATTGATCACCGACGGCCGTTTTTCCGGCGGCAGCCACGGCTTCGTCGTCGGGCATGTGTCACCCGAGGCCGCCGTGGGCGGTCCTTTAGC
>JBJTPC010000054.1:0-2737 GCA_046074905.1 Gammaproteobacteria bacterium | reverse complement strand
GGTCGACGTCGGTCCAGCCGGTGAACAGGTTCTCGAGGTTCCAGGTGCTCTGCCCGTGACGGGCCAAAACCAGCTTGCCGCTCAACGTCGCATCTCCTCGACGAACCATCCTCAGTGCAGCCTTATACCACGCGCCGGATGGCCTGCAGCGCGACGGACAGCGTCGCGAAATCCGCTGCCCCGGCGGCCCGGATGTCTTCCTGCGTCCGCTGCAACTGGGCCAGCGCCGCGGCATGACGTTGGCCGAAGGCCGCGAGTCTCGCGGCCGCGGTGGCGCCGGGCAGCGCCAGGACGCGGGCGGCGAAGGCGGCCTGCGTTTCGTAAGCCTGCTCGCGCAGGTTCACCCGGGCCAGGGCGGGCCAGTGCCCTGCCACGCGGAGCGACTCGATGCCGTCCTGCAGCCAGTCGAAGCCAAGCGTCCCGCCGACCCCGAGATACAACTCCGCCAGCAGTGGCGCCGGTGCCCCGGTCTGCCCGACCAGCGCTGCCACGTGCAGACCCGGGATGGTGAATTCCAGTGCGGCCACCTGCTCGGCGAGGCGGACCGGCACGCCCGCCGTGGCGTGGCGCGCCAAGCGCGAGGCATGCCGTTCCGCGGCCGCGGGCGTCAGCAGGCCCGGGGCGACCGCGAGGAAATTCGCCAGCGCCGGCCGGAGGGCGCTCACCGCGGGCGTGATGCCAGCGGCATGGCGCCGCTGCAGCAGCACCCAATGGGCCGCATGCCGGAGGTGACGGGCGACCCGCGCAAGCAGGTCGAGGGACGCGGCTGCGGGGATGGCCGGGTCCAACGCCTCGATGGCTGGCCACAGGGTCCCGAGGGAGAGGAGTTCGTGTCCGATGGTCCAGGCGAGCGTTGCCTCGGCGGGGGTGACACCGGTCTGGGCCGCCAGGCGGTGGATGACGGTCGGTCCGCCGCGGTTGACCACCGTGTTCGCGACGGTGGTGGCCACGATCTCGCGCCGCAGCGGATGAACCGCCGCGAGCTCGGCATGGCGCCGCCGTACCGGTCCGGGGAAATAGCGCAGCAGCTCCGCCGCGAGGAACGGATCCTCCGGCACTGCGGAGTCGATCAGCTGCTGGAAAAGCCACAACTTGCCGTAAGACAGCAGAACCGCCAGCTCGGGGCGCGTCAGGCCGCGGCCGGACTGCCAGCGTGACTGCAGGGTCGCATCATCGGGCAGGGACTCGATCGCTCGGTCGAGTTCGCCGCGACCTTCGAGGAAATGGATGAAGTCCAGGTGCTCGCGGCCGCGCAACTGGCTCTCGCCCTCCATGACCGACAGGGTTTGTGCCTGCTGCACGTTGTTGCGCAGCACCAGTCCTGCCACCTCGTCCGTCATGCGCGCAAGCAGCTTGTTCCGCTCGCCGAGGCGCAGCCGACCCTGGGCCATCGCCTGGCCAAGGAGAATCTTGTTGTTGACCTCCACGTCCGAGCAGTTCACGCCGGCCGAGTTGTCGATGAAATCCGTATTGAGTCGACCCCCATGCAGCGCAAACTCGACGCGGCCACGCTGCGTCATGCCCAGATTGCCGCCCTCGCCGATGACCCGCGCCCGCACTTCCTGGCCATCCACGCGGACGGCATCATTGGCCCGGTCACCGACCGACAGGTGGGTTTCCGTCGACGCCTTGACGTAGGTGCCGATGCCACCGTTCCACAGCAGGTCGACCGGCAATCGCAGGATGGCGCGGATGACCTCGTTGGGCGTGGCTCCCGCAGGCAGCCCGAGCAGGCGCTGCGCCTCCGGCGAGAGCGGCAAGGACTTGGCGGTGCGCAGGTGGATGGCACCGCCCGGACCGAGCGCGGCACGGTCGTAGTCGTCCCAGCTGGAGCGTGGCAGGGCAAACAGCCGGGCGCGCTCGGCGTGACCGCGCGCTGCGTCCGCCTCGGGATCGAGGAAGATGTGCTGGTGGTTGAACGCCGCCAGCAGGCGCAGATGGGGCGACTGCAGCATGCCGTTGCCGAAAACGTCGCCTGCCATGTCGCCGATGCCGACACAGGTGAAAGCCTGTGACTGCGGATCCAGGCCGAGTTCACGGAAGTGGCGCTTCACGCTCTCCCAGGCACCGCGCGCGGTGATGCCCATGCGCTTGTGGTCGTAGCCGGCGGAGCCACCGGAGGCGAAGGCATCACCCAGCCAATGTCCGTACTCCAGGGAGATGGCATTGGCGATGTCGGAAAACGAGGCCGTGCCCTTGTCGGCGGCAACCACGAGATAGGGGTCGTCGCCGTCAAGGCGCACGACATCCGGCGGCGGCCGGATACCGCCATCGATCCGGTTGTCGGTGAGGTCGAGCATGCCGCGGATGAAGGTCTGGTAGCAGGCGATGCCCTCGCGTTGCATCGCTTCGCGCTCGACGGGCAGTTGCTTGCAATAGAAACCTCCCTTGGCGCCGACCGGGACGATCACCGCGTTCTTGACGTTCTGCGCCTTCATGAGGCCCAGCACCTCGGTGCGGAAGTCTTCCCGGCGGTCGGACCAGCGCAGGCCGCCCCGGGCGACGGGGCCCTTGCGCAGGTGGACGCCCTCGACACGCGGCGAGTACACGAAGATCTCGAACTGCGGTCGTGGCAGCGGCAGGTCCGGGCAGCGCGCGGCATCGAGCTTGAACGACAGCCATGCCTTCGGTCCGCCGGCGACATCACGCTGGAAGTGGTTGGTACGCAACGTGTGGGTGACGGCGTTGCGGAAGCCACGCAGGATCCGGTCCTCGTCGAGCCGGGTGCCGGCGGCGA
>JBJTPC010000053.1:0-12785 GCA_046074905.1 Gammaproteobacteria bacterium | reverse complement strand
GCCCCACCCCACCGACGGGGCCCGGCATCCACACCATGCTGATGGCGCCTGCCGAAACCGCGAGGAATGCCGATGACGCGGAAGAAAGTGCTGTTCCATGGTGAAGCACGGGAAAAGGTGCTGCGAGGGGTTATCCAACTGGCCGACGCCGTGCGCATCACGCTGGGTCCCAAGTCCAAGTCGGTACTGATGCAACGCCGTTGGGGAGCGCCGCTGGTCTGCAACGACGGCGTCACCATCGCCAAGGAGTTCGAACTGCCGGATCCGGAGGAAAACCTCGGCGCGCAGACGCTGCGCCAGGCTGCCGAAAAAACCGGAACCGCGGTGGGTGATGGCACCAGCACGTCGACGGTGCTGGCCGCCGCCATCTACGCGGAAGGCGTGCGCAATGTCACCGCCGGTGCCAGCGCCATCGATCTCAAGCGTGGCCTCGACCGCGGCCTCGGGGCGGCCGTCGCCGCATTGCGGACACAATCACGCACCGTCACCACCCGTCGGGAAAAGGCACAGGTCGCCACTCTCTCGGCGCACAACGACCCGGTGATCGGCGAACTGGTCGCCGAGGCGATGGAACGTGTGGGACGTGATGGCGCCATCACGGTCGATGAGTCGAAAACCACCGAGACCCGCCTGGAAGTGGTGGACGGCCTGCAGTTCGATCGCGGATACACCTCGCCCTACTTCGTGACCGATCCGGCACGCATGCAAGCCGTCCTCGACGATGCGCTGATCCTGCTCACCGATCGCCGACTCAAGTCGGTTCCGGAACTGCTGCCCTTGCTGGAGCAATTGGCCAAGGCCGGCAGACCGCTCCTGATTGTCGCGGACGACCTCGAGGGAGACGCACTGGCCACATTGGTCGTCAATCAGGTCCGCGGCATCCTCAAGAATGCCGCCGTCAAGGCACCAGGATTCGGCGAGCGCCGACGAGCCCTGCTCGAGGACCTGGCCATCCTCACCGGCAGCGAAGTCATCACCGCGGAACTGGGCCACAAGCTGGAGGACGTGGCGCTCGACCATCTCGGGCGCGCGCAGCGGGTGGTGATCGACAAGGACAGCACCACCATCATCGGTGGCCGGGGACGTCGCGAGGCCATCGATGCCAGAATCGCGCAACTGCGACTCGAGATGGAGCGCGCCGGCAGCGATTACGACCGGGAGCGGCTGCAGGAGCGACTGGCCAAGCTCTCGGGTGGTGTGGCAGTCATCCACGTCGGCGCACACAGCGAGGCCGAACTGAAGGCGCGAAAGGATGCGCTCGATGATGCGATTCATGCGACCAAGGCGGCCGTGACCGAGGGCATCGTGGCGGGCGGCGGACTGGCCCTGATCCGCTGCGCTCCGGCTGTCCGGCAACTGGAGGAGTCCAGCACGGGTGACGAGCGCACCGGACTCGCCTGCCTGCGGCGAGCCCTCGAAGCACCGGCCCGGCAGATCGCCGAGAATTCCGCCACCGATGGCGGGGTGGTCGTCGCACGCCTGGCGGAGGGTACGGGCGACATCGGTTTCGATGCCGCTCGGCATGAATACGTGGATCTTTTCGCCGCCGGCATCGTCGACCCCACCAAGGTCGTGCGAACCAGTCTCGAGAATGCCGTCTCGGTGGCGGGCACCCTGCTGCTGACCGAAGCGACGATGACGGAACTTCCCGAACCCAGGGAACCTGTGGCAACCTCATCCCCGGAGTTGTGATTCGCAGCGCCCGCAGCGTTCGGGCGCCTACTCGGGGGGATTTCGTCGATGAACGGATTAACCACGGCGCAGTGGCTGCTGGTCGGCAAGGCGGCACTGCTGGTGACCGAAATCATCCTGGTGCGCCTCGCCCTGGTGCGGGGCCACTACTCGCTGAAGGACACACTGGCCTCGCTCGGCATGCGCGCCGGCAATTACACCAGCAACCTGCTGCTGGCCGGTGCCGCGGTGGGTGCTTTCGCGGCCTGCCACGAGTACCGCTGGCTCGAGATTTCCATCACCTCGCCGTGGGCCTGGGTGGCCATCTTCTTCCTCGACGACTTCATCTATTACTGGTTCCACCGCCTGAGCCACGAGGTGCGCTTCTGGTGGGCAGCCCATGTGAACCACCACTCCTCGCAGGAGTACAACCTCTCCACGGCGCATCGCCAACCCTGGACGGGCGTGCTGGTCGGCACCTGGAGTCCGTGGTTCCTGCTGGCCCTGATCGGTTTCCCCCCGGAAATGATTTTCCTGCAGAGCGCGTTCAGCCTTTTCTACCAGGACTGGCTGCATACGCAGGCCATCCGGCGGATGCCCGGTTGGTTCGAGTACCTGTTCAATACGCCCTCCCATCACCGCGTGCACCATGCGTCCAACCCGCAGTACGTGGATCGCAACTACGGCGGCATCCTCATGGTCTGGGACCGCCTGTTCGGCACTTTCGCCCGCGAACAGGACGACGAGCCCTGCCGTTACGGGCTGATCCACAATATCGACACCCACAATCCCCTGCGCATCGCCTTCCACGAGTGGGCAGCGCTGTTCCGCGACCTGTTCCGGGCGCGCAACCTGCGCGAGGCCTTTGGCGCGGTATTCGGGCCGCCGGGCTGGCAGCCGGATGGCAAGGGTCCGACGGCCGCGAACCTGCGGGCCGCCTGGGAGGCGGAACGGGCCCGGCACTGACCGGGCCCGCGGTGACCTCCGGACGAGGCTAGTTCGCGGACGGCACCGCCGGTCGGAACTCGAATCGCAGGCCGGCAGCGTGCCGGTCCTGGAAGCCCTTCCACAAGGTGATGCCTTCACCCCCTGGGCTGGTGGCGGCATAACCGGCACTGGCCGGTTTCTCCGGCCAGCGTCCCTCGCCGGACTGCTCGATCAGGCCATCCAGATAAGCGCTGCGTGAGGCGTCCCCCTTCACGTGACGGTCGAGGAAGGCGGTGATGAAATGCAGGTTGATGGCCACGACACGCTCGTTGCGCCAGACCGGATCGGCGAACCAATCGAGGTCCCACAACCGGTCACGCATGTTCTCCGGAATCGGGGCCATGCCGATTGCATGCCCGCCCTGCTGGTAAGTCAGCAGATAGCGCGGGGCATGGATGGCTGAATCGAAGAAAGTCCGGGCGCCCGTCACGTAGTTGACCGTACGGTCCTGATCACCCGAGATGAGGAGGAGCGGCACGGCGAGATCGCGCAAGCCGGTCTCGCCCCAGGCCCGCGCGTCGCCACCGGCCGGCGCCAAGGCCGCGATCGCCTTCAGGCCGGGCACCCGCAGCGAATCGCGCATGGCACCACCCCGCGCATACCGGGCAAGTGCGCCGCCCGGGACACCCTGCACCCATGGGCTCGCGGGGTCCAGCGTAGCGCCGCCCGCGGTCAGCACACCGAATCCGCCCATGGAGTAGCCCACCAGCCCCGTCCGTGAAGCATCAATGAGCCCCGGCGCGTGGCGCTGCAGCTCCTGCGCCGCGAACACGATATCCAGCGGACGGCGCAGCAGCACCGAAGCGAAACGCGTGCGGTCCGAGTAATCCGGATCGAGATGCCGGACCGCGGCGACCACATAACCCTTCGAGGCCAGGTTCTCGCCGAGCCAACTGAAAGCGACGGTATCGTTGCCGTAACCATGCGCCACCACGACCAAGGGAAACGGCCCGGGCATGGCGGACGCATCACGGACCGCCAGTGCGGGGATGGTGAAGATCGCGCGCGGCTGTGGTGGCTCGGAGGAAAGCGAGCCGCGATAGACCTCCCGTGGATCGGCGGCGACCACGCTGGCCGGGTACCAGAGGTCGACGGTGAGTGGCCGACCCAGGGCAGCCGGACCTTCGGCGGATGTTTCGGGTGCCAACTCGACGACGCGGTAGCCGACGCCCAGCGGCCCGAGCCTCGCGAGCTCAGGGGCATCCACGCCAGGACGGCTCGGCGGGTGGCCCGCCATCGACCCACCCGCGAACAGGCCCGCCGCCAGCAGCAGCACGCGTAGCGGCGCGAGCGCTCTCACTTCTTCACGCCACAAGTATTGATGCCCAGCAGGCGATAGGGCGGGCACCAGCCGAGCAAACCGGTGGCAAGCGGCACGAGGCCGAGATACCCCCAAGCCCCCACCGTACCGGTCAAGGCCAGCGCCACCAATGTGACGCCCGCCACGATACGCAGCCCACGGTCGATTCCACCGACATTACGGTCCATGCGATTACTCCAGTCTGTTGCTGTCGTTGTGAGAGCCAGATGACGCGGCGACCGCGGAGCGAACACCGCACGATCCGAGCATATCACCGGCGCTCGCTGCGGGTGCTCCAGAGGATATGGCCGATGATGGCAACCAGCACCACAACTCCGCCGAAGAACGTGGCAGAGTTCGGCGTCTCGTTGAATGCCAGCCAGACCCAAAGCGGCGCCAGCGGTGCATCGAGGGCGCCGATCAAGGCGGTCTCCGTCGCCGGCACCAGGCGCGATCCCAAGGCGAAGGTCGCCAACCCGATGGTCGAGGTGATGAGGGCAAACAGGAAGAGCAACCACAACACGTCTGCCGGGGGCATGCCTTGCTCGGCCAGCGGTACGGAAATCAACGAACTGCCCAGCGCCGACAAGCCAATCGCCTGCAGCAGCGGAATCTCCAGGTGGCGCTTGGCGACCACGATCATGCCGGCAGTGAACAGCGTCATCAGCAGTGCCAGTCCATCGCCGAGAAGACCCTCCTGGCCTCCGGCACCGACCATCAGCGCCACTCCGGCGAACGAGACGATACTGGCGAGCAGTGCACTGCTGGAGGCGCGTTCGCGGATCACCAGCCAGGCGAGCAGGGCGGTGACCAAGGGCACGGTGGCATAGATGATGCCGACGTGTGCCACGCTGGTGTACTCCACCGAGGTGATGTAGCAGACCGAGGCGCAGGAACCGAGCAGCACATACCCTGCTCCTGCCCAGCCGAGATGGCGCAGATCGGTCCAGGCACGCTTGCCGTCCCGCAACGCGAGAAACACCGCGATGCCTGCCGCGCCGAACAGCCCGCGCCATTGCAACTGCGTCCAGGCGTCCAGCGGAATCAGCCGGATGAAGTAGCCGCCGGTGCTCCAGGCCAAAGCCGAGATGGTCACGAGCAACAGTCCCAGCCGATACTTCCAGACGTCTTGCATCAACGCTCTCCCGAGCGCGGGATTCGCTCGCCGGGACGGTAGTCTTCCAGCACATGCCCCGCGAGTTGCGACTCGGTGAAGCGCACCGGCTTGGTCCGTCGGGCAGCGAACCAGTTCGCCTGGTCCGCGTAGTGACGCGATGCAGACCGCGAGGTGGCGCTGCCGAACTGGTGAATGCTTTCGCTGTGCAGCCGGCCCTCGCGGTCCCAACTGACGAACATGATGTAGGTATCGCCGGCCAGGGCGGCCAGTCGTCCGTCCCGGTCGACCTCGCCATACACCGCACGCAGCGTATCCGGTCCACCATCGAGTGGCAGATCCTGCTCACCCCGGCGCAGGCGGTTCACCGCTCCCCAGGGCGCATCCAGCCGTCCACTGGCTGCGCGGACCTGCCGGATGCCTTCCTCGAGGGCCCGCTCGGGCGTGAGGCCGGCACGACCTCCCTCCTCGTCCCCGAGCCGCGCCCGGGTGGTCGCGAGACCGAGAGCCGCCGCCGGGTTGTCGCGATCGGTCCGCAGATCCCAGGCCCGCAGGAGACGCTGTGCTGCGGCCAGGGCCGGGGAAGAGGTCGGCTCCTGCACCAACTCGTCACGCGCCCGCGCGACGGCGGAGCGTACGCTGTAGGCGTCGTCGTACTTGTAGCGGCGAAACTCCTCGGCGGTGATGCTCTCGTCCCTGCCGAAGGTCTCCAGCAGCCGCCAGGCACGGTTCGTCATGTTGCGCTGGAGTCCCCACTCCTCGGGGAAGCTGTCGGGACGGAGACCCTCCGCGCCGACGGTGGCCACGAACGGCGAGTGGTTGGCATTGAACAACACGCCGGAACCCGGGTTCCAGAGCTGGGTACCGCGGCATAGGGGGCATAGCGGCGCCAGACGAGATCGGAGCGGTCTCCCGGCAGGATGCCCGACCAATCCACCCCGGGGCGGCGCTCCGGAAACTGTCCGTTGTAGACATATCCGATGTTGCCTGCCCGATCGGCATAAACATAGTTGATGCTGGGCAAGGCCTGCAGCGCCATCGCCGCCTGCCACTCCTGCCGGTCACGTGCCTGATTCAGGCGCCAGTACTGCAGCGCCTGACGGATCTCGCCGATACCGGCAAATCGCAAGGCGTAGACGCCCGAGGCCGTCTCGAGCACCGGTCCGTGCACCGACCAGCGGGCCTTGCGATGGACGGTCCAGTAGAAGGGCCCGAAGAGCTTCATGCGCAGGGGGACTTCGCGCGTGCGGAACGGCACCCAGCGCCCATCCAGGAGATACCGGTCGGGTTGGGTCGGGTCCACCACGAGGCGATAGGTATCCACGAGGTCCGGGGCATTCACGGTGTTCGCCCAACCGAGATGCGCGTTATGTCCGTGCAGCAGGAACGGCGACCCGGGGAAGAAGCCGCCTGCCACGTGCCAACCCTCGCCACTCTGGACCACCGCCTCGTACCAGGCGACTGGCCCGGTGTAGGGCTGGTGCGAGTTCACCAGCAATCGGGTGGCGCCATCGGCGGACCGGGAGGGCGCGACCGCCACCCCATTGGAACCCTTGGGGAGGGGATCCGCCGGGAGGTCGTTCAAGCGGCGCAGTTCACGGTCGAGTCCGTAGAAGAAAGGCGTCTTGAAAATGAACCCGGCGGCGATGTCGCGCCCGGTCACCGGCAGCAAGCCGGGCGGCACTTCTGCCGGGTGCAGGGCCGCATAGTGGTTCAGTCCGGCGGCATAGCCTTCGAGAACCGCCCGCAGGTCCGCGGGGAGGTCCTGTTCGTAGCCCGACTCCAATCCGCGATAGGGCTCGAGCAAGGCGGCGACGTAGTCCGTCGGCGCCGCAGCCGGCCCCTCGACCGTTGCCAGCCGGCCCCGGGTAGCCAGCAGCACTTGGCAAATCGTGGGGAAGTCATCCTCGGCCTGCGCGAAAGCCAGGCCATAGGCAGCATCCGCATTGCCTCGCCCGAGGATATGCGGCACACCCCATTCGTCGCGACGGATGCGCGCTTCATACCCCGCTGCCGCTGACAGGTAAGCGGTGTCTGCCGGGTTCACGGCGGGCACAGCGCGATCGACACCGACGACGATCCCCGCAGCAACCAGCCCGAGGACGACCGTTCCGGCGACGACGACGGTCCACCGCAGCCGGTCCTGACGCATCCCCTCACCCACGGGATGGTGGACAACGCAGCGGTGTTCCGGCCGGGGCGGTGCCCGTGGCCGAAACGAAGGGAATCAACCTTACGGCCGCCGCCAGCAACTGCTCGGCTGCGATGCGCTGCAGCGCCATGGCCTGCCGGGGTCCGAGACCCAGCTCGAAGGCAGCGCATTCACCGGCTCCCAGCGAGCGCGGATCGCGACCCGTGAAGTGCCCGAAGACCACGAGCGCCTTCAAGTAATAGCCGGCGGTGCTGGCGTGGTAGTGATCGTGGGTCCAGAGGTCCAGTTGACCCGCCGCAATCCCGTCATAGGGATTGCCGTCCGCGACTCCCGCTTCGATCGCCCTCAGCCAGGCTTCGCCCACCGGCAACACGGCGGTGATCGCCGGATCGGACTTCGCGGCCGCGTCATACCCGGCGCGGATGTCGTGCACCATCGCAGCCACCGATGTCCCGAACCAATGCCCCCCGGGGGCATGGACCTGGTCGGCGCGGGGGAAAGTGGCCTCCAGCCGGATGTCGACGCGGGGATTCCGCGAGCGCAGGAGCGATGCGAGACCCGCAGCGCTGCGCACCAGCAGCGCGGGGTTGCCCGGGGCAGCGGGATCCAAGGTGCTGAAGCCGGCCATGGTCACATGATCCCAGGGCTGCTCGGCCAATTTCGCCGCGCGCTGCGCGAGATGCCAGTCGAGACCGACGCCAGGCTGGGTTTCCAGGGCCACCCGCCATTCAAGTCCCGCCTGCTGCGCGAACACCTTGAACAGTGCGGGCACACCCCCGATCCCCTCGCCATTGAGGTCCTCGACGCTCTCGGCCCGGTAGAAGCGCACCGGCGATCCCCAGCCGAAAGTGAAACTGTTGCCGATGAACAGCAGACTCGGGACCGGGGCGCTGGCAGCAGTCGACGGCAGCCCCAGTGCGAGACAAGCCGCCACCCACAGGCCGGGGAAAACGACGCGGCGCATCACCCTCAACCGAGTTGCAGCGCGCTGCGCACGCCATCGAGCACGAACTGCACCGCGAGCGCCGCCAGAATCACGCCGAGCAAGCGGGCCATCACGTTGGCCCCGGTGACGCCGAGCACCTTCATCACCCGCGGTGCCGCCAGCATCGTCAACCAGGCACAGCCGACCACCAACGCCAGCACGAGGATGTGTCCGGCAAACAGCGTCCCGGGCGCCATGGAACCGAACGTCAGCAGCACCGTGGCAATGGCGCCCGGCCCGGAGATCAACGGAAACGCCAGCGGGAACACCGAGATGTCGATGCGGCGCCGCGTTTCGGCGTTTTCCTGCACGGTCGTCTTTTCCTCGCGCGCAAACACCATGTCCAGCGCGATGATGAACAGCATGATGCCGCCGCCGATGCGGAACGCGTCGGTGGAAATGCCCATCACGGCCAGGAAGCCGGCACCACCCGCCGCGAAAGCCACGAAAATGAGCAGCGAGATCAGGCTCGACTTGAAGGCCATGCGACGCTGGTACTGCCGCGAGGACCCCTCGGTGAGACTGGCGAAGATCGGCGCCAGCGCGGGCGGGTCGACCACCACGAACATCACCACGAAGAACTTCAGCAATTCCTCGAACACCGCCCCACTCCCCGCGCCGCAAGATGTGCCGAGTGGAACCCAAAGGGGCGCCCATGGCAAGCCTTGCCGGATGCGGCGTCCTGACTCATAGTGCCGCCCCCGCCGAATCGGCGACCCCTCCACCCCGCCCGACCGCTCCCGGACCCCGCTCGCCATGACCCAAACCTCGCTCCTGCCCCCGATTGCCGCACGACTCGCCGCCGAACTCGCCTGCAAGACCTCGCAGGTCGAAGCTGCCGTCGCGTTGCTCGACGAGGGTGCCACGGTGCCGTTCATCGCCCGTTACCGGAAGGAGGTCACCGGCGGCCTCGACGACATCCAGCTGCGTCTCCTCGAGGAGCGCCTGGCTTATCTACGCGAACTGGAGCAGCGACGTGCCGCCATCGTCGAGAGCGTGCGCGAGCAGGGCAAGCTGACCCCGGCACTTGAGGTCGCCCTGCTGGGCGCCGAGACCAAGCAACGTCTCGAAGACCTCTATGCGCCCTTCAAGCCCAAGCGGCGCACCAAGGCACAGATTGCCCAGGAAGCAGGTCTCGAGCCGCTGGCTCTCGGGCTCCTAGCCAATCCGGATCTCGATCCGGAAGCGGAGGCGGCTGCCTACCTGCGCCCCGCCTTCGAGTCGACCGATGGCAAGAACCCCGGCGTGCCCGATGTGAAGGCCGCCCTCGAGGGCGCGCGGCAAATCCTGCTGGAGCGCTTCGCCGAGGATGCCGAGCTTGTCGGCAGCCTGCGCAGCCACCTGCAGGAATACGGCGTGGTCGTGGCGAAAGTGGTCGACGGCAAGGAGGAGGCCGGTGCCAAGTTCCGCGACTACTTCGACTACACGGAGCCCTACTCCCGTGTAGCCCCCCATCGCGCGCTGGCGCTTTTCCGAGGCCGAAACGAGGACGTACTGCGCGTCAGCCTGAAACTTCCGGAGGACATTGCGGCGGGAGATGCGCTCGTCAAGCCGATGAACGAGTGCGAGGCCCGCATCGCTGGCCGCCACCGGATCGAGGCCCGTGGCCGCAAGGCCGATCCGTGGCTGCTGCAGACCGCGCGCTGGGCCTGGAGCGTCAAGCTTGCCTGGCAACTGGAGATGGAACTGTTCACCAGCCTCCGCGAGCAAGCCGAAGCCGAGGCGATCCGTGTCTTCGCCACCAACCTGCGCGACCTGCTGCTGGCAGCCCCTGCCGGTCACAAGGTGACCATGGGCCTCGATCCCGGTCTCCGCACCGGCGTGAAGGTTGCGGTGATCGACCGTACCGGCAAGTTGGTGGACACCGCGACGGTGTACCCCCACGTACCACGCAATGACTGGGAAGGAACGCTGCACACCCTCACCCTGCTGGCCCGCAAGCATGGCGTCGAACTGGTCAGCATCGGCAATGGCACCGCTTCCCGCGAGACGGACAAGCTCGCCGGCGAACTGGTGAAACGCCTTCCCGAACTGCGCATGACGAAAGTCGTTGTCTCCGAAGCCGGCGCCTCGGTCTACTCCGCCTCCGAACTGGCTTCGCGCGAGTTTCCGCAACTCGACGTGAGCTTGCGCGGGGCAGTCTCCATCGCCCGTCGCCTGCAGGACCCGTTGGCCGAATTGGTGAAGATCGATCCGAAGTCGATCGGGGTCGGGCAGTACCAGCATGATGTCAGTCAGGTGAAGCTCGCGCGGCAACTGGACGCGGTGGTCGAGGACTGCGTGAATGCAGTGGGGGTCGACGTGAATACCGCCTCGGTTCCCCTGCTGGCCCGCATCTCCGGGCTGTCGTCCATCCTCGCCGAGAACATCGTCGCCCATCGCGACCGCAACGGGCCTTTCCGGACGCGCGGCGCACTGAAGGAAGTACCGCGCCTGGGGCCGAAGACTTTCGAACAGGCCGCCGGCTTCCTGCGGGTGCCTGACGGCGACAATCCGCTTGATGCCTCGGCAGTCCACCCCGAGGCCTATCCGGTGGTGGAGCGCATCCTGGCCGACCTCCATCTGCCCATCGGCACGGTGATGCGCGATGTCTCGCGTCTCAAGGCCGTGAATGCCGCGAATTACACCGACGAACGCTTCGGCCTGCCGACCGTCCGCGACATCCTCAAGGAACTGGAAAAGCCCGGTCGCGATCCCCGTCCCGAGTTCCGCACCGCCACCTTCCGTGACGGCATCGAGGAACTGGATCAATTGGAGACCGGCATGCTGCTCGAGGGCGTGGTCACCAATGTCACCAACTTCGGCGCTTTCGTCGATGTCGGCGTCCATCAGGACGGCCTCGTGCATATCTCGATGCTCGCGAACCGCTTCGTGAAGGACCCTCATGAAGTGGTCAAGGCAGGAGAGGTCGTCAAGGTGAAGGTGTTGGAGGTGGACGTGAAACGCCGCCGCATCGCGCTGACGATGCGTCTCGACGAGCCCGCCGTTCGCCGGGATGGACTGGCAGCGGAGCGTCGGGACATTGCCTCGCCGCGTACCCCTGCAGGTTCGCGCCCGGGACAAGGTCACCCGGGCGGGAAGCGTCCTGCCCACCCTGGTACCGACTCCCCGCCCGCAGCGGGAGCGATGGCTGATGCGCTACGCCAGGCCCTGAAGCGCTGAGTGCCAACGCCCAGACCCGTGACGCGCAGTGGAGTACGCTGCGTCATCCGCACCCTTTTTGCCCGCCGACGAGTGCATCGACATGCCGACCGACTCCCCGAAACTCTTCCAGCCCACCCGCATCGGTGACATCGAGGTGGCGAACCGCGTCTTCATGGCACCGCTGACCCGTTGCCGCGCGGACGCGGCGGGTGACGTTCCAGGCAGTGCGATGAACATCGAGTACTACCGGCAGCGTGCAGGGGCCGGGCTCATCATCAGCGAAGGCACGCAGGTATCGCCGATCGGCAAGGGCTATCCCGCCACACCCGGGATCTACTCCCAGGCACAGGTCGTCGGCTGGCGGTGCATCGTCGAGGCCGTCCATGCAGCCGGCTCACGCATCGTGGCCCAGTTGTGGCATGTCGGTCGCATCACGCATCCCTTGCTCATCGAAGGCGCCATGCCGGTCGCTCCCTCGGCGGTGGCCGCGAGCGTGACCGCCATGACATCGCAAGGACGACTGCCGACACCCGTACCCGAGGCACTCACCCCGGCGGGAATCGCGGCGGTGGTCGAGGAGTTCCGCGTGGCTGCAGCGCATGCGATGCAAGCGGGCTTCGACGGCGTGGAGATTCACGGCGCAAACGGTTACCTGGTGGACCAGTTCCTCAGGGATGGTGCGAACTGCCGCACCGACCAGTACGGCGGCAGCGTCGAGAACCGCTGCCGCTTCCCTCTCGAGGTAGTCGATGCGGTACGCGCCGAGGCAGGCAACGGGCGAACCGGCATCCGGCTGTCGCCCGTGTCGCCGGCGAACGGCCTGACGGACAGCCAGCCACAGGCGGTCTTCGGTCACCTGGTGGACGAACTCGATGCCCGCGGCATTGCTTTCATCCACTTCATCGAGGGTGCGACCGGTGGTCCACGCACGCTCGCCGGGTTCGACTTCGCGGCGGCGCGGCGGTCGTTCCGGGGCGCCTACATCGCCAACAATTGCTATGATCGCGACCTGGCCATTGCGGCCATCGAATCGGGTCAGGCGGACGCGGTGGCCTTCGGACGTGCCTTCATCGCCAATCCGGATCTCCTCGACCGTCTGCAGCGGGGTGGGCCTTACAACGAACCCGACCGTACGACGTTCTATGGACCGGACGCGAAGGGTTACATCGACTATCCGAGGCTTTCGGGCGTGTAACCCGCCTCCTCGATGACCGACTCCGCGAAATCTGCAGAGCCCACCGACTGCACGCTGCTCATCGAGGGCATGACCTGCGCGGCCTGCGTACGACGTGTCGAGCGTGCGCTGCAGAAAGTTCCAGGGGTGGAAGCCGCTGCAGTCAATCTGGTGACCGGTAAGGCCCTCGTGATCGCACTGCTGGTGTTCGGTGATGCCCTGAAACCCACCGCGGCGGCAGCCATCGACGCCTTGCGG
>JBJTPC010000052.1:0-2554 GCA_046074905.1 Gammaproteobacteria bacterium | reverse complement strand
GCACAGGATCCGCAGGGGGCGATATCCCGACGGTCGCAGAGCACCAGCCGCGCCGTCCACTCGGCCAAGGCGGTCTTGCCAACGCCCGCGGGGCCACGGACCAGCAGACCATGTGGAAAGCGGATTCCCTGCCAGGCCTGTTCCAGCATCCGCCGTTGCTCCACGAGCCAGGGCGCGGATGCGGCCAACGCCACGGCCGCATTGGCCAACTCGTGGGGCTCGCGTCCCGAGGCGGTCGGCTCCCCATCGATGCTCTTGCGGCTCAAGCGCTTGCCTCGCCGGTCCAGGCGCGGCAGGCCGTGCCGACGGCGGTCGCCACCGCGGCCGTGACCTCCTCCAGAGGGCGGGTAGCGTCGATCACCTGGAAGCGGCCGGGAGCGGCCTGCGCCCGCTGCAGGTACGTCGCACGCACACGCGCGAAGAACTCCAGGGTCTCGGCCTCGAAGCGGTCCGTCGTGCCCCGATTGCGCGCGCGCCGCAGCGCCAGCTCCGGCGGCGCAGCGAGCAGCAGCGTCAGGTCCGGCTGCAGCTGACCATGCGTGATGCGCTCCAGGGCCGCAACCTCATCCAGCGGTACCCCGCGGCCGCCACCCTGATAGGCATACGTGGCATCCGTGAAGCGGTCGCAAACGACATCCTCCCCGGCCGTCAGGGTCGGCTCGATGAGATTGGCGACATGCACCGCACGCGCGGCGAACATCAGCAGCAGCTCGGCATTTCGCGGCACCGGTTCGGTCCGGGGCGCCAGCACGAGCGCGCGGATATCCTCGGCCAAGGGGGTGCCGCCCGGTTCGCGGGTGATCCGGCAGACACGCTCCAGCGTCTGCAGTGTTCGCCGCACGGTGTCCACCTGGGTCGTCTTGCCGACACCCTCGATGCCCTCCAGCGTGATGAACCGGCCGCGCTGCTTCATGGATCCTTGGCGTCCTTGCTTTCCCGGGTTCGCGCCACCAGCCGGCGCACCGCGGCATTGTGCTCCTTCAAGGTCGTCGAGAACACATGGCGACCATCGCCCAGCCCGGTCGCGACGAAGTAAACCGCGCCGGTAGCCGCTGGCTGCGTGGCGGCGCGCAGGCTCTCCCGCCCCGGCAGGGCAATCGGCGTAGGCGGCAACCCGGCCCGGCGGTAGGTGTTGTAGGGACCGTCCCGCCGCAAGTCCGCCTTGCGCAGATTGCCGTCGTACCGGGAACCCAAACCGTAGATGACGGACGGGTCCGTCTGGAGTCGCATGCCGATCCGCAAACGGTTGACGAAAACACCGGCGATCATCGGTCGCTCGTCGGCCGCACCGGTTTCCTTCTCGATGAGCGAGGCGAGTACCAAGGCCTCGTCGGCGTCCCGCAGCGGCAGACCTGAATGGCGTCCGGCCCACGCCGCATCCAACTCCTGGCGCATGCGCCGACGAGCCTCACGCATGACGCTGACGTCCGTCGCACCTCGCCGGAAAACATAGGTGTCAGGAAAAAAGGCGCCCTCGGCAGCGACGTCCGGCTCGCCCAGCGCGCGCATCAACCCGCGCAGGTCAAGACCCGGCGTAGCCCGAATGTGGGGATGCGAGCGGAGCCGTTCCCAGGCCTCCGCAACGGTATGCCCCTCGATGAAGGTGACGGTGTAGCGCGTGACGCGACCGGCAACCAACTGCGCGAGCACGGCCGCAGGCGATTGCCTCGGGGTAAATTCGTACTCGCCGGCCTTGAGCCGGCCCGTCTCCCCGCGCAGGCGCACCATCAGCACGAAGCCCGAGGGGTGCTCGAGGACGCCCGCAGCCGCCAGTTGCCGTGCGATGGTGGCAGGTCCGGAGCCGGACGCCACTTCCACCCGCCGGGGCGTCTCCGCAGGCCCGGGCGATACCCACCAATGCCAGCCGACGCCGACTGCGAGCCCCAGCAGCGACAGGGGTACCCATACCCAAACCAGCAACTGCGGGAACCGGCGGCGACGACTCATCGCAACTCCCGCCACCACCGGGTCAACCCGGCGGCGACTGATCCGGTGGGAAATGGATTGCCATCCACCGCGCCGACGGCCCAGACGCCCCGCAGGGCACTGGTGAGGAACATCTCCTCCGCGTCCGCCAGCTCCGCCGGAACGATGCGACGCACCGTCGCCCGCCAGGGAATCCCACCGGCGGCTGACGCGTCCAGCAACGCCTGGCGAACGACACCGGCGACGCCGCACCGGTCCAGCAGGGGCGTGACCAGTTCCCCGCGATGCACCAGGAAGACATTGGCGGCACCAGCACAGGTCAGGTATCCGTCATGGTCCAGCATCAGGATCTCGTCGGCCTGAGGCGCAGGATCCTGCTGCCTGGCGAGCACCTGCTCCAGTCGATTGAGGTGTTTCAGTCCGGCCAGCAATGGCTGCGGAGCAAGTCGCACCGTCGAGGTACGCACGCGGGCCGGCAGCGGGTTCTCCGGGGGAGGCACCCAGGGAAAGGCCTGGATCCACCAATGCGGGACGGCGGTGGGGGGAGGTGCGTAGCCGCGGGGTCCCTCCCCGCGCGTCACCACCAGTTTGAGCACTGCGCCCGCCTCGCATGCGGGCAGGCGCCGCG
>JBJTPC010000051.1:0-2953 GCA_046074905.1 Gammaproteobacteria bacterium | reverse complement strand
GTCTACCAATTCCGCCACCTGGGCAAGGTGCTCGCCGCGCCGCAGGCTCAGCGAGACGCGGAAAGGTACTGGCTCGGCCCCGCCTTGTCAATGGACACGGCGCCCCCAAACAGGGGTGGACGCGGCAGGAACAGGTATCCTGTACCGCTGCGGCGAGGCCCGCACGCTTCGCCCCGTACCGTCTTGCAAGGAATCCCGATGCCCGACTCCCGTCGGAAACGAAAAGAAGCCGCCGCTGCCTGGCAGCAAGCGGACCCCCGTCAGGCCGAGGAGGCCGCGAAGTACGCCCATCCCATCCCGAGCCGGGACTTCCTGCTCGCGACGCTGCGCGAGGCCGCGATACCGCTCACCGCCGAGGCGCTGGCCGGCAAGCTCGGGCTGGAGCGCGAGCCCTCACGGGGCGCCCTCGACAAACGCCTCGGCGCGATGGTGCGCGACGGCCAGTTGATTGCCAACCGCAACGGCGAGTTCCTGCTGGTATCGCGCACCGCACTGGTGGTCGGTCGTGTCACGGGCCACCGTGACGGCTTCGGGTTCCTCATTCCCGACGACGCCAGCCCCGATGTCTTTCTCTCGCCGCGACAGATGCGGGAAGTGATGGACGGCGACCGGGTTGCGGTACGGGTCACCGGCAAGGACGCCCGTGGCCGGCCAGAGGGCAGCGTCGTCGAAGTCCTCGAGCGCAACACCCGGCAGGTCGCCGGTCAATTCGCGGTGGAGGCGGGCATCGGGTTCATCACGCCCGGTAACCGGCGACTGGCCCACCGCATCGTGGTCCCGCCTCCGGGCAAGGGGGAGCGGCCCTGGCCGAAATCCGGGGCGCTGGTGGTCGCCGATCTCACGCAGCCTCCCACCCGCCAGACGGAGGCCGTCGGCCGCATTGCGCGGACAATCGAGACCGTTCATGCCGCAGACCGCGCCGTCGAGATGGCCATCGTCTCGCACCAACTGCCCGCCGAGTTCCCGGCGGCCGTGGTGCGTGAGGCGCGGCGTTTCGGCAAGGCGGTGGATCTCGCCACGGCGGGTGCACGCCTCGACCTGCGGGAACTGCCGTTGGTGACGATCGATGGCGAGGATTCCCGCGATTTCGACGATGCCGTCTACGCCACTCCGGTGAAAGGGGGCGGCTGGCGTCTGCTGGTCGCCATTGCCGACGTATCACACTATGTGCGACCGGGGACAGCACTGGATGACGAGGCCCGGGAGCGCGCTACCTCGGTCTATTTCCCCCATCGCGTGTTGCCGATGCTCCCGGAGCAGTTGTCCAACCACCTCTGCTCGCTGATGCCGGCGGTGGACCGGCTCTGCCTGGTGGCAGACATGCGCGTCGGCACCGACGGCAAGGTCTCGCGAACGCGCTTCGCCAGTGCCGTGATGCGTTCGCATGCACGCCTGACCTACACCCGCGCAGCGGCGATTCTCGTCGACCGCGACCGCGCGGCCGCCGAGGGCCTCACGGCGGGGGTACTGACCTCGCTGCACTCCCTGCACCAGGTCTTTCTGGCGCTGCGGCTGCGACGCGAGCAGCGCGGTGCACTGGACTTCGAATCCTCCGAAGTGCGGGTCGTCGTGGCCGAGAGCGGCGATGTCGAGGAACTGCGTGCCTACCCGCGCAACGATGCGCATCGCTTGATCGAAGAGTGCATGGTTGCGGCGAACGTCGAGGCGGCACGGTTCCTCCATCGTCATCGCATGCCCGCCCTGTTCCGCGTGCATGCACCCCCCGACGAGGAGCGGATCGACGAACTCAAGCGGTTCCTGGCGACGCGCGGCGTCTTCCTGCCACAGGTCGCCGAGATTACCCCGGCGGTTCTGCAGGAGACCTTGCGGCAGGTCCACGGGCGACCGGATGCGGCCATGCTCGAGGGCATGATCATCCGCTCGCTTTCGCAGGCCGTGTACCAGCCCGAGAACATCGGACATTTCGGCTTGGCGCTGGCCGAGTACGCCCATTTCACTTCGCCAATCCGACGCTATCCCGACCTGCTGGTACATCGTGCAATCCGCCACGTGCTCGAGAGTGGCTCTGGGGAGGATTTCGTCCATGGCGGAGCGGCGATGGTGCTGTTCGGCCAGGAGTGTTCGTTCCGGGAGCGTCGCGCGGACGAGGCGGCGCGCGAGGTAACGGGATTCCTGAAGTGCGAGTACGTCAAGCAGCATCTCGGCAGCGATTTCGATGGCATCGTCACCGGCGTGACCGAGTTCGGTCT
Source organism: Gammaproteobacteria bacterium (assembly GCA_046074905.1). Classification (GTDB taxonomy): domain Bacteria; phylum Pseudomonadota; class Gammaproteobacteria; order Steroidobacterales; family Steroidobacteraceae; genus CAIOHZ01. The sequence goes on along the minus strand of JBJTPC010000051.1, from coordinate 743 downwards.
GTTCGTGCAATTGCAGCCGATCCAGGTGGATGGTCTCGTGCACATATCGGCATTGGGGCAGGATTACTTCACCTACGAGCCTGACCGCAAGTGCCTGACGGGCGAGCGCACCCGTGTCCGCTATACCCTCGGTGACCGCGTACGCGTTCGCGTCGCCCGGGTCGATAGTGGCGAGCGCAAGGTGGATCTCGAGTTGCTTGGCGCCGAGAACACCGGCTTTCACCCGCGCCGCACCGGTGGTGGCCACGTCGCGGGCCCCTTCCGTGGCGCGGCCCGGATACCCGGAAAGGTGCAGCACGGCTCCAAACGGGCATCATCGTCAACCGCGGCGACGCAGCGCACTGCCCCTTCGGCCAGTTCGCCCGCTGCCGGCAAGTCCGTTGCCGGGAAGACGGCGCGACGTGGCAAGTCCACCCCGCGTCGGCCAAAATAGGCCATGGCCCAGGAAGAGCGCGTTTTCGGAATCCACGCCGTCCGCACGCTGCTGGAGCGTCGCCCGCAGGCCGTGGTTGCATTGGTCGTTCAGGCGGGACGTCACGACAAGCGGCTGCAGGAGTTGCTGGAACTTGCCCGCCCCCACGGGATCAACGTCCAGGCGCGGTCGATCGGTGAGCTGGATGCGGCTGCGGAAGGAGGGGTTCATCAGGGCGTGGTGGCCCGCGTGCGGCCTGCTCCTGTCCTCGCTGAGCACGGTCTGCTTGATCTCGTGGAGGGGCTGGGGCGTCCGGCATTCCTGCTCGTGC
>JBJTPC010000050.1:0-2681 GCA_046074905.1 Gammaproteobacteria bacterium | reverse complement strand
GCTCGTGGTCGGCGTGGAGGATGAACAGCAGGTCCAGCGCCTGCGCAGCCACCGGATCGACCTCGTAGTCCTCGCAGGGTACCGCGAAGAACATGTGCAGCATGTTGCTGCAGTAGTCGAGGTTGTTGCGCGGATGCATGAACGGCTGGCCGAGCGAGTGCTTGTAGGCGGCTGCGGCGATCGTCGGGATCTTGGCCAGCATGCGATGCGCGAAGATCTCGCGGTGACGCGGGCTGTAGATGTCCATGGCGTCGTGGTAGAAGGCGGCCATCGAGGCGACCACCGCCGACACCATCGCCATCGGATGCGCGTCGTAGTTGAAGCCGTTGTAGAAACGCTGCAGCGTCTCGTTCAGCATCGTGTGCCGGGTGATGTTCCCGGTGAATTCCTTCAGCTGCGCGGCGGTGGGCAGTTCGCCGTTGATCAGCAGGTAGGAGACCTCGAGGAAGCTGCTCTTCTCGGCCAGCTGCTCGACGGGGTAGCCGCGATACAGCAGCACGCCGTTGTCACCGTCGATGTAGGTGATCTTCGACTCGCACGAGGCGGTGGCCATGAAGCCGGGGTCGAAAGTGAAAACCCCGTGGTCCTTGTGGAGGGACCCGATGTTGAGGACGTCGGGCCCCAGCGTCGGCGACAGCGCGGAAAGCTCGGAACTCTTGCCGGTCTCGAGGTTGGTCAGCTGGAACTTCTTGGCCATGGTTCGCATCTCGTGGCAGGTCTTTGGTGCACCCGGCAGACTGTCACGTTGCACCGCACAAATCAAGGTTGTACGGGCATTGCACAGCCATCACCTGACCGTCTTGACCAACGTGCCTGCCGCCGGTTCCCCGCTCGGATAGAACCCGTTGTAGAGACGCAACGTCTCCTCCGGGTACTCCTTCAACGGCGAGGCACTGGCGAGACCGGCGAGGGTGGTTCCGGGTGCCGCCTTGACCACCTTGAGTCGGTCCGGTTCGGCGAGTGCGAACTCCGCTTCGCGCAGACGACGGAAGGTCTGCGCGGCGGACAGGATCAGCCGGTCCGCTTCCGGCACCGTCACGCCGCCACGGCTGGCGCCATCGATGCGGAAGTACTGGTTGTTGTACTGGACTATCACCACCCGTGACGGCCGTACCCCGAACGGGGTCTGGGTGCCACGAAGCACCGCGGTGAAGGCCGGCAGGCCATTGATCTCCATGTCCTGCGCGTTGCCGAGGGCCGCACCGCCTCCGGTGACGGCAACCAGGAATTTTCGCGGCGTCTCGGCCCTGGGTGGTATCGGCCCGACCGAGACCTGCATCACCGAGTTGCGATCGGGCGCGACGGCGAGCAGGCGCTCCTTCTCGTTCTCGACGTTCCAGCCGGCGGGAAAGGCCATCGTGATGCCCATGTCGGCGTGGTAGAACCGGCTGCCGCGCACCACCCCCTGGGCACGGCTGGTGCCCACGGCCACCCCCTCGACCTTGCGCAAGTAGACCTCGCGGCCCTGGTCCTGCCCGGTGGCGCGACCCTCCACCTGGCCTGCCGCCTTCACCGCCTCGCGCAGGCGACGGTCATTGTCCGGATGCGAGGCGAACACGCCGTGGTAGACGCGCGCCCGGCGGCCCTCGGCCTTGGCACGGCGCACCTCCGCGCTCTCCTGGGCCTTGAGCGAAGCCACCACGCGGATCATGGCCTCGGGGTCGTAGCCGCTGCGTGCCAGCAGCTCGGCGCCGATGCGGTCCGCCTCGAGTTCCTGCTCGCGACCATAACCGCTCACCCAGGCAGCGCCCGCGACGTTGGCGAGATCGCCGACGATCTGCTGCCCGGTGAGGATGGCGGCGGCGGCGGCACCGAGATTGGCGAGGGTACCGCGCGTCTGGCGCTTGACGCCGTGAAAGGCGGTGACGTGACCGATCTCGTGGCCCAGCACGGCCGCCAGCTCGGCCTCGGAATTGAGGTAGGGCAGGATGCCGCGCGAGATGTAGATGAAGCCGCCGGGCAGCGCGAAGGCGTTGACATCCTCGGTATCGACCACCGTGAAGGTCCACTCGAGCTTGGGGCGGTCGCTCTTCATCGCCAGTTTGCGGCCGAGCTCGGTGACATACGCCTGCAGGGCGTCGTCGTCGTAGACACCCATCTCGGCAACGATCCGCTGGTGCTGCTCGCGTCCGAGCTTGACCTCGGCCTTCTCCGACATGGCGGTCACCGGGGAGGTACTCGCCCGGACCGGTGCCGATGACGTGCCGTGGGCGGCAGCCGGCCAGGGGAGGACGGCGGCGAGGGCGGCCGTGGCGAGGAGACGGGCGAGGACGGGGGCAGTGGTTCTGGAGATGGCGGTCATCGCTGGCTTTCCACGCAGTGAAGGCTGGGGGGTCGGGGGCAACATAAGCCCGACCCTGTCGCCGGGCAACCACCGCCCCCCCCGGACGCCGGGAACTCGGGGAGGCACGAGCAAAAAAAAGGCGCCCGACCGCAGCCTGGCGCCTTTCCTTGGACGGCGGAACCGCAGACCGGTTCCGCTCCCGGGGCCCGACGGGGCCGCAGCACTCAGCGGGCGGCAGCGCCCATCTGGTACTTCTTGCGGAAGCGATCCACGCGACCGCCGGTGTCCACGATCTTCTGCTTGCCGGTGTAGAACGGGTGGCAGGAAGAGCAGACTTCGATTTGCAGGTCGTGGCCGAGCGTCGAACCCGTCTCGAAGGTGTTGCCGCAGGAGCAGG
>JBJTPC010000049.1:0-3776 GCA_046074905.1 Gammaproteobacteria bacterium | reverse complement strand
CGGAAGTCCGTGCCGAGTTCGCGGAGGCGGGTGAGATCCGAGATCTGCACGCCCCGCACGCGTTCCATCACCATGACGTCGACGCGGCAGAGGTCCCAGTACACCGCAGGCACGAGGATGAGGGGCGAGCCGAGGAACTGGCGGCGCAATTGCGCGGCGTTGCCGGCCTCGCGCATGAGATCCAGCTCGTCCAGCACGGTCTTCTCGTACTCGGCCACCACCTCGACCGGCCGGAGCCGGCGGCCGTCGGCGGAGCCGGTGGCCACGATGGATGCCACGGCATACATGAGTTCGAGATCGCGGACGATGCGCTCGCGCATCCCCGGCCGCAGCACCTTGACGACCACCGACTCGCCGGACTTGAGGACAGCCCCGTGCACCTGCGCGAGCGAGGCGGCCCCCAGGGGCTGCTCCTCGAATTCCGCGAACAGTTCCGTGACGGGGGCGCCGAGGGCCGCCTCGATGCGTTGGCGCGCCAGTTCCACCGGGAAAGGCGGGACGCGATCCTGCAGCTTGGCCAATTCGTCGGCGAGGTCTGCCGGCAGCAGGTCACGTCGCGTGGACAGGGCCTGTCCGAACTTGATGAAGATCGGCCCGAGAGTCTCGAGGGCGAGACGCAGCCGCTCGGCTCGCGGGCCGGGATGACGGCGCAGGAACCACGTCCAGGGGGATACCACACGGAGCCAGCGCAGACGCGTCGCCAAGCGGCTGCCGGCGACGAATTCCTCCAGCCCGAATTCGGCCGTCACGCGCTGGATCTGCACCAGCCGCCGCAGGACCCGCCAAGGCGAGGTGGCGGCGGTGGCTGGCAGGGGGACTCCCCCGGAACCGCTCACGGACGCGGACCCGGGCCGCGCCGGCTTTCCAGCAGGCGCAGGCGGGCCTCGGCCCGATCCACTGCTTCGCGCAGCCGGTCCACTTCGTCCATGAAGCCGTCGACCTCGGCACGCGGGGGCAACTCGGCGGACTCCTCGGTGAGGTACTCCGCGGAGTTGGCGGCAAAGGAAGCGATCGCCTGGCGACCGAAGCCCGCCAGGCCACGCACCATTCGCATGGCGCGATGGGCCGGTGCCTCGCCGATATAGCGTGCCGCTTCCGCCTCGAGATCCGGATGGGCATGGGAAACGAGGTCCCGGAACGCCTGTGCCGTCTCGGCATCGCCCTCGATGCGGACCCCGCTGCCGCGGACCGCGAGGTTCGCCCGCGGCGCCATCATGGCCAACAGGGCCAAAGGCGTGCCCGTCACGCTGGCGTCGGTGGGGGCGTCGTCGGCGACCAGGGACAGCCGGCCGTCCTGCACGCGCAGGACCAGGCGCAGGGGTTCGGCACCCCCGACCACGATGATGCCGAAGGAACGACCCTCCAGGCGCTGGCATTGGCGGCGTGCCGGGGTGCTTCCGGCCACTGCGCGGTTCATCAGGGCAGCGAAGGGTTCGAGGAGGCCGGCCGGCAGCGTCACGCTCAATACCTCCAGCCGCGGTGCAGGGCGACGATGCCGCCCGTCAGGTTGTGGAAGCGACAACCCTCGAAGCCGGCCTCGCGGAACATCCCGAGGAGCGTCTCCTGGTCCGGATGCATGCGGATGGATTCGGCGAGGTACTGGTAGCTGGCTGCATCGTTGGCTACCCATTGGCCGAGTCGGGGCAGCACATTGAAGGAATAGGCGTCGTAGACCGGGGCCAGCCCCGGGGCCGTCGGTTTCGAGAATTCGAGGACCAGCAATTGGCCACCGGGCTTCAGCACCCGACCCATGTCCCGCAGCGCGGTTGCCTTGTCGGTGACGTTGCGCAGTCCGAAGGCGATGGTGACGACATCGAAACTGCGGTCGGGGAACGGCAGGTGCTCGGCGTTGGCCACCGTGCAATCGATGGTACCCACCCATCCGGCGTTGATGACGCGGTCGCGCCCCTGGGCGAGCATGGCGGGATTGATGTCCGAGAGCACGACCCGACCGGTCGGGCCGACCTGCTGCGCCAGGCCGATGGCGATGTCACCGGTACCGCCGGCCACATCCAGCGCACGCTGGCCAGACCGCAGGCCCGTCTGCGAGAACAGGAACCGTTTCCACAGCCGATGGATGCCGAACGACATGAGGTCGTTCATGACGTCGTACTTGTCGGCCACCGACTCGAATACCCCCCGCACGCGCCGCGCCTTTTCCTGACGCGGGACCTGCTCGTATCCGAAATCGATGGTGTCCGCGCCCGGGGGCGGAGATGAGATGGCCATGCGCGGATTCTAGCCTACCGGAGGGGCGTTCCCTCAGGCGGCCGCGCTGTCGCAGTCGCCGGCCGCCAGACAGGCGAGGAAGCGACGCAGCGCTTGCGCGAAGGCCTCGTGCTCGACCAGGAAAGCGTCATGACCGTGGGGGGAATTCATGTCGAGAAACCGTGTCGGCACGCCCGCGCCGGCCAGCAGGTCGGCGACTTCGCGTTGCTGGGTCAGCGGGAAAAGATGGTCTTCGTGGACTCCTACCACGAGCGCCCGCTCGTGGCGCAGTCGGGCGGCGGCCTGGGTCCGCGCAACCGCGACTTCCGAGTGGTTGGCGGTATCCAGCAGTCGCAGGGGCGAGGGGAGGTGGGGTGCCGTCACCGCCTGCAGGGCGCCGAACTCGAACAAGTCCATCGCTCGCGACAGCGACCAGTACGATCCCGGGTGGAACACGCGTTCGAACTTGGCGGCCTGGTAGTCGAGCCAGCTTTCCACTTCGAACCGCGTCCCGCTGGCGGTATCCGCCGGCGCCTGCGCGGGAACCCGCCCGAAGCGCTTCTCCAGCAGGTCACCGCCGATATAGCTCAGGACACCCACCTTGCGGGCTTGCCGCATCGCCGTGGCGATCTCCTCGGCGGTGGCTGCGGGGTTGCGCCAGGCGGTGCCGACGATTTCGCGCTGCAGGCTGCGGGTGGCGATGGCATAGGCATGGGGGGCAAGCGCCCCGGAAATGCTGACCAGACCCCGCGCCGCCTCCGGGAATTGGGCCGCATGGGCCATGACGGTCATGCCCCCGAGCGAGGGGCCGACCACGGCGAGCAGGCGATCGATGCCCAACTGCTCCACCGCCGACTGGCCGGCGCGCGCGATGTCGCCCACGTGCAGCAACGGGAAATCGCGGCCATGGGGTTGCCCGGTGCGCGGGTCGATCGACGCCGGCCCGGTACTGCCGAAGCAACTGCCGAGCGAATTGACGCACAACACGAACAAGCGGTCGGTATCGAGTGCCCTGCCCGGTCCGATCTGCCGCTCCCACCAGCCCGGGGCGGGATCACCCGCATGGCTGGCGGCGTGCGCGCCCACGGACAGACCCGTGAACACCAGCACCGCATTGTCGCGGGCCTCGTTCAGTTGCCCCCAGGTCTCCACGGCCACTTCGGCGTCGGCCAATTCGCCGCCTCCTTGCAGCAGGAACGGGGAGGGCAGCCGGAAACGCCGGATTTCCCCGGACGCGGGAGCGGCGGCAGCGGCGAACGGACTGGGCGTCGACATGGGCGGCAGTGTCCCATGCCTGCCGGGAAGCAGAGCGGCGGGCGACAGACGGGTTGGTTATGGGCGTATCACGAACAGGTAGCGCGAGGGAGTACGCGGGCGTCGGCGCCGCGCCTATCCTTGACACCCATGAGCGGCCCTTCCGCCGCCTGCCCTTTTCCGAGGATTTCCCATGGCCATTTACCAAAACATCCTGGAGACCATCGGCCGGACGCCGATCGTCAAGATCAACCGGCTCGCGCCCGCCCACGTCGATCTCTACGTGAAAGTGGAGTACTTCAATCCGGGCGGCT
>JBJTPC010000048.1:0-2146 GCA_046074905.1 Gammaproteobacteria bacterium | reverse complement strand
CTGGTGCTGCCCTGGCAGGACCGCTTCGGCGGCTCGCGCCACAAGGGCCACATGCATGGTGGCGTGATCGCCTCCCTGCTCGACGCTGCCTGCGGGCTGTCGATGGTGCTGTTCACCGGCCGCGGTGCACCGACGATCGATTTGCGCACGGATTTCCTGCGCGGCGTCGGCGCCACCGAGCTGCGCGCCCGCGGTCGCGTGGTGCGTCTCGGGCGCACGCTGGGCTCCATCGATGCCACCGTCCACGACGCCGCTGGCCGCCATGTGGCCAGCGGCCGGGCCGTGTTCAGCCTGGGCCACCAGGACCCGCCGGCCGCGAGGTAGTGCCGGGGGAATCCCCGCAAGCTCGCTCCCGCGCGGGACGGGAGTCTCAGCCCGCGAACGTCACCAGCAGGTCCTTGGCGTCCACCGCGTGGCCGGTGCGCACCAACACCTCGTCGATGGTGCCGTCGCGGTCGGCGCGCACGGCAGTTTCCATCTTCATGGCCTCCAGCGTCACCAGGACTTCGCCCTTCGTCACCGTCTGGCCGGACTTCACGGGCACCGTGACCACCGTGCCCGGCATCGGCGCACCCACGTGGCTGGCGTTCGTCACCTCGGCCTTGCGGCGCGCCGGCTTGGCAGCCACCTGGCTGCGGTCGGTGATGCGCACCGAGCGCGGCTGGCCGTTCAACTCGAAGTACACCGTGCGCGTGCCGTCCTCGTGCACGTCGCTGATGGCTGCCAGGCGGATGATCAGCGTCTTGCCGCGCTCGAGATCCACGCTCACCTCGTCGCCCGGCTCCATGCCGTAGAAGAAAGCCGGCGTGGGTAGCGCGCTGACGTTGCCGAACTTCGTGCGGTCCGCCGCGTAGTCCAGGAACACCTTCGGATACATCAAGTAGCTGGCGAACTCGCCGTCTGTCAGCGCGCGGCCGCACTTCTTCTCGGCGGCGGCACGCTCCGCTTACAGGTCGAGCGGCGCCAGGCTTTCGCCGGGGCGTGCCGTCAGCGGCGCGCGGCCCTTCAGCACCTTGGCCTGCAATGCCGCCGGGAAGCCGCCGATGGGCTGGCCCAGGTCGCCGTGCATCAACTCCACCACACTCTCGGGGAAGGCCACCTCGGTCTCGGGGTCCTCCACCTGCGCCCGGGTCAGGCCGCTGGTCACCATCATGATGGCGAGATCGCCGACCACCTTGGAGGTGGGTGTCACCTTCACGATGTCGCCGAACATGTCATTCACCTCGGCATAGGCGGTGGCCACCTCGGGCCAGCGCATGTCGTCGATGCCGAGCGAACGCGCCTGCTCGCGCAGGTTGGTGAACTGGCCGCCCGGCATGCCGTGCAGGTACACCTCGCTCGCGCCGCTGCGCAGGTCGCTCTCGAACGCGCCGTAGGCATGGCGCACCTGCTCCCAGTAGGCGGAGATGGTGCGGATCGCCGCCGGATCGAGCCCGGTGGCGCGATCCGTGTGGCGCAGGGCCTCCACGAGGGAACCGAGGTTCGGCTGCGAAGTCAGGCCGCTCATCGCGTCCATCGCCGCATCGACCGCGTCCACGCCGGCCTCGACGGCCGCCAGCACGCTGGCACTGGCGATGCCGCTCGTGTCATGCGTATGGAAATGGATCGGCAGGCCCACTTCCTCCCGCAGCGCCTTCACCAACTGCCGGATGGCCGCGGGCTGCGCCAGTCCCGCCATGTCCTTGATGCCGATGACATGCGCACCGGCGCGCTCCAGCTGCCTGGCCAGGCCGACGTAGTAAGGCAGCGTGTACTTGGTCTCGCGCGGATCGGCGAGGTTGCCGGTGTAGCAGACCGCCGCTTCGCACAGACGCCCCGTCTCGCGCACGGCATCGATGGCCACGCGCATGTTGTCCACCCAGTTCAGGCAATCGAAGACGCGGAACAGGTCCACGCCGCCGTTCGCCGCTTCCTGCACGAAGTGGCGTACCACGTTGTCCGGGTAGTTCTTGTAGCCCACGGCGTTGGCCGACCGCAGCAGCATCTGCAGCAGCAGGTTCGGCATCGCCTCGCGCAGCTGCGCCAGACGCTCCCAGGGGCATTCTCGCAGGAAGCGCATCGACACGTCGAACGTGGCACCGCCCCAGCATTCCACGGAAAGCAATTGCGGGAGCAGGCTGGCGTAGTGCGGCGCGATGGCCACGAG
>JBJTPC010000047.1:0-3510 GCA_046074905.1 Gammaproteobacteria bacterium | reverse complement strand
TGCTGGGGTTGGCGCTGCCCCTCGTGGCGCCGATCGGTCTTGCCGCACCCGTCCCCGATAGCGAACGCATCCCGGTCGACATCCGCCGCACCACGTTCGTGGTCCGCGACCTCGATGCCTCACTGCCCTTCTACCGTGATGCCCTCGGGCTGCGGCAGGTCTATGACCAACTGATCGGTGCGGGCGTCGACGCCGCGGGCAAGCCGACCCCAGCCACCATCCGGCTGGTGCTGCTGCGCGCCAACGACGACTACGTCGGTCTGCTCGGACTGATGCAGCGTCTCGATACGCCGCCGCCACCCCGGCGCGAGCTCCGCAAGGCGCAGGCCGGCGAGACCATCATGGTCATCAACGTGAAGGATCTCGAGCAGCGCTTTCCGAAGGTGGCAGGGACACCGGGCGTCACCGTGGCCGAAGCGCCCCATCCGGTCAGCTATCCTGCGCCGGGTGGTGGCAAGATCGACGTGATCTTCAGCGCCGTCTGGGATCCGGACGGCAACTACATCGAATTGAACCACCTGCTCGGCACACCCGCCGGGCGCGACGCCGCGCCCGCGAAGTGACTGCCGAGCCCTCCCGTTCCGCTCCACGGAGAAACCGCATGAAGACGCCCTCGCCGCTCCACGCGCTGCTGCTGGCCTGCCTCGCCGCCACCTCGCTGCATGCACCCGCCGCGATCGCCCGCAAGGTGAAAGCGCCCGCCCCGACATTGGACCTCGCCAAGCCGGCGGACATGATGCAGCTGTGGCGCAAGGTCCAGTGCTCGACGGTCGACGGCAAGCCGGCGGTCTACCACTGGTCGGGCAAGCTGTATTCGCGGATGGAGGGTGAGCGTGACCGCCATCTGTTCAATGTCGAGGGCATGAATGTCCGCCAGTGTGGCACCTTCACCGACCCCGTGAAGGGGACGGGCGTGCGCCTGGTGAGCCGCGAGATCATGGTCTACATCGACCCGAAAACCGGCCAGAAGCTCGAGCGGTGGACCAATCCCTGGAGCGGCAAGGAGGTCGAGGTGCTCCCGGTGGCCAACGACCCGGTCAACCAGGGCCCCATCTACAACACCAGCATGAATCTCCGCGAGACCGGCGGCATGCTCCACTACCTGATCGAGGTGCCGCTGTTCTACCGCAACCCGCTCGCCGGCGACTTCCAGGACCAGGTGGGCAACCACTACCACGCGGTGGAGATGTTCAACTTCTTCTTCCCGAAAGCCGAAGCGCTCGACGCGACCCGCACCGAGATGTCCTCGCTCACCGTGAGCTGGGTGCGCATCGGTCCCTGGCTGCCGTGGATGGAAATGGGCTCGCGTCCCGGCATGGTGTTCGTGAATGCCTCGGGTGACCGCGTCGCCGGCATCGCCGACCTGCCGCAAGTGCTGCGCGACGCGATCGCCAACCGTCATCCGGAGTACGCGACCCCGCCGCCGCTGGACGACAAGCGCCCGAACGAGACCTCCTGGACGTATTTCCGCAAGGTGATCGAGAAGCGCCGCGCCGCGGGCCCGGGACCCGCGCCGCTGCCCACCCATTGACCAGACCGCCACGCGACCATCGACCGAGGACCCCGCCATGACCAGTTACTTCTTCTTCAAGTGGCTCCATATTCTCTCCATGACGTACTGGCTCGCCGGCGAGTGGGGCGTCTTCACCACCTCGCGGTGCGTGGTCGATCCGAAGCTGTCCTTCGACGAGCGCATGCGTCATCTGGAGAGCGCCTACCGCATCGACGTGCTGGCCCGTGCCGGCATCATCCTGCTGCTGCCACTCGGTCTGCAGATGGGCTCGATGCTGTGGAACATTCCGGTCCCGCAGGCATGGCTCAACTGGATGTGGGTCTTCGTCATCGGCTGGCTCGGCTTGATGCTCACGGCGTTCTTCAAGCGCGGCACGGAGACCGGCATCCGCCTCACCCGGTATGACGAGTACGTGCGTTACTTCATCATCCCGACGCTGTTCTTCTTCTCGCTCTGGTCGCTGCTCGGCTCGGGCCCGATCGAGCTCGGCTGGTATGCGGCGAAGATGGGCATCTTCGGCATCCTGCTGATCATCGGCCTGTTCCTGCGCTGGGTGATGCGCGACTGGTTCTACCAGTTCAAGATCATCCAGGAGAAGGGTCCGAACCCGGTGGTCGAGGCCCGCCTGGCACGTACCATGTCGATCTCGCGGAAGGTGGCCTACTGCTACTGGATCCTGATCGGCACGATGGCCTGGCTCGGCGTCGCCAAGCCGTTCTGATTCCGAGGATTCCCGCATGTCCGCTTCCCCCGCTGGTTCCTACCGCGAGTTCCGCTACGGCTGGGGAGTGGTGCTGGCCGCCGCCCTCGGTATCGGCCTCGGCATGTCGCCGCTGCCGTTCTACACCATCGGGGTGTTCGCCGGACCGCTGGCCAAGGAGTTCGGCTGGGCGCAGGGCCAGATCATGGCCGGACTGCCCATCCTGACGCTGGGGGCGCTGATCATGGCGCCCCTGGCCGGCTTCATCGCCGATCGCTACGGCGTCCGCCGCGTCACCCTCGCCTCGGTCGCGTTGTTCGGTCTGAGCATGATGGCGTTCTCGCTGGGCAACGGCTCGCTGGAACTGTTCTATCTCAACTGGTTCCTGGTGGCCTTCCTCGGCGCCGGCACGCTGCCGATCACCTGGACGCGTGCGGTCAACCGCTGGTTCCACGACCGTCGCGGACTGGCTCTCGGCATCGCGCTGGTGGCTACCGGATTCTTCGGGGCGAACGCCAAGCTGTTCGCCAACTGGCTGATTGCCGAATACGGCTGGCGCGTTGCCTACGTGGGTGTCGGCCTGTTGCCTCTCCTGATCACGCTGCCGGTCGCCTGGCTCCTGTTCCGCGATGTCGACGACCCGAAAGTGGCGGACCGCGTGGCCGAACTGCGTGCCGGCGGCAATCCCGATGCCGCGCTGCAACCGGGCGGCATGTCGCTGGGCAAGGCGGTTCGCGACTGGCGCTTCTGGTTGCTGGCCTATTCTTTCGTGCCGATTTCCTTCGCGGTCGGTGGGCCCATCCCCAATCTCGAAAGCATCACCGGCTCGATGGGCTTCGAACGGGGCGATGCGGTGGTGCTCGCCAGCCTGATCGGCTATGCCGTGATCTTCGGTCGCTTGCTGGGTGGCTGGCTCATCGACAAGTTCTGGGCGCCCGGTGTGGCCGCGGTGATGCTCAGCCTGCCCGCCATCTCCTGCGTCGTGCTGCAGCAGCCGGACCAACCTTATGCCGTGGTGGCAGCGGCCATCGTCCTGCTCGGGTTCGCCGCCGGCGTCGAGTACGACTTGATGGCCTTCCTGGTCTCGCGATACTTCGGGATGGCGAACTACGCCGCCATCTACGGCAGTCTCTACGGTTTCTTTGCGTTGGGAGCCGGACTGGGCCCGGCCTGGTTTGGTCGCGAGTTCACGCGCACGGGCAGCTACGAGTACGCCTTCGGGGTCGCCGCCGTGCTGTTCCTCGCCGGCGCCCTGCCCTTGTTGCTGCTCGGGCGCTACCGCACCTTCCCCTCGCCG
>JBJTPC010000046.1:0-10195 GCA_046074905.1 Gammaproteobacteria bacterium | reverse complement strand
TCGACCTGGGCGCGGCCGGTGCGCTGGAGCGCAGCGAACAAGCGGTAGCTTCCCCCGTAACAGTCCTGCGGCACGACGATCCGCTCACCTGGCTTGACCAGCAGGCTCACCAGGTTGACGGCGGCCATGCCGGTCCCGACCACCACGGCCCCCGCGCCACCCTCGAGATCGGCCAGCGCACCGGCGAGCGCATCACGCGTCGGATTGCCGGACCGCGAGTAGTCGTATTGGCGACGTTCCCCGAAGCCGGCGAACGAGTAGGTCGAACTCAAGTGGATGGGCGGAACGACCGCTCCATGGGCCGTATCGCTGTCCAGGGCGGCACGGACCGTGCGGGTTTCGGTATCTAGGCGTCGCGACATGAGGGCTTACCAGCAGGCTTTCGGGAAAACGGGCAGAGTCGGCGCAAAGGTCCAGGCGGGGCGGTACGCCTGACGACCACTCAGGGGAGCCATTGGAGCGCCTCGGGAAAAAGGGTGAGCAGTTGCTCCTGCTCTTTGAGAAACGCATCATGACCATAGAGTGAGTCGATGACCTGCAGCCGCGCGCACGGCAGGCGGGCAGCCAGCTGCCGCATGTCGGCCAGAGGCACCAACTGATCCTCGGTGACGGCAATCAAGGTGGTCGGGGTGCGGATTGCCGAGGCTTCGACCGCATGAAGATCGATGCTTTCCGACAGGCACAGGAAGGCCGCAGGAACATGCCGCGCGGCGTAAGCATCACCGCGAGCGTGCAAGTAATGCTCCACGGGGAAACGCACCACGTGGTCGTTGTCGGTTGCCGGCGAGCCGGAGAACCGTTCCTTGAACTCCTGGCCGGAGCGGTAAGTGGCCATCGCCAGGGCCCGGGCCAGCTTCAAGCCTCCCGGGCCGTCGCCATGCTGCAGACCGAAGCGGACGATCTCGCGCTGCACGCTCCGCCAGGCGGTCGAGAGGGGATGGGCTTTTTCGGCCGCCGACATCACCACCAGCCGCTCCACCCGTTCCGGGTAGCGCTGGGCGAACGCCAGTGCCACCATGCCGCCGTAAGAGGCCCCGACGATCGCGTGGAGCTTCGCGACCTTGAGATGGTCGAGCACGACCAGGAGCGCCGCAGCCTGATCGTAGGTGCTGAGGGTCGCGAAACGGCTATCGGCGCGGGACGGGCCGGTGCTGTCGCCACTGCCGCCGAGATAGTCGATTCCGAGCACGCGCCAGCGGCGGGTGTCGACGCCGCGCCCCTGGCCGATGCCGGCAGCCCACCAGCCCCCCTCCTCCGCAGCAACCACGCGGTCGGCCGAGATGCCACCGAGGACCGCGACTACCGGCGCCTCCGCCGGTCCGGCAAGGTGGAAGGCAACCCGCGGGCTGTCCAGCGATCCTCCCCAGTGGAGCGGGAAGGCGCCGTCGACCCGGGCGACACTGTCACCGAGCGGTAGTGCCTGTACGGGCACGCGGTCGTGACCCACCACGGCGTCGTTGGCAGGCGCAAGGGAATCAACGGCAGTTTCGCGGGCGTTCAAGGGCGGTCTCCGTCCATCGGTCGCCGCCACGGCGTAGCGTGGCGACGTTGGAGTTGGCACCGGGCCGCCGCGACCGGAAGGTACGCAGGCGGTTGGTTGCCCCGGCTTCAAAGGGCCAGTCCCTCAGCCGGTCTCGATGGAAGCGCGCATCTTAGGGCACCGGCATGGCGCCGGCAAGACGGGGTCTTGACAGCAGTGTAGTAGCGTATTAACGTGTTAATACACTATGAAACATCATCGCACCGTCACTCGCCAGCAGGAACAAGCCGCGGAGCAATCCCTCTGTGCGGCAGTGCTGACGCTGCGCAGTGTCGAAGAGGTCCGTGCTTTCTTCCAGGACCTGTGTACCCCGGCCGAATTGCAGGCCCTGGCCGACCGCTGGTCCGTGGTGGCCTTGCTGCAGCAAGGGCATCCCTACCGCGAAATCCACAAACTCACCGGCGTCAGCGTGACCACCATCGGTCGCGTCGCACGCTTCCTGGTCACCGGCAACGGCGGCTACCAACTCGCCACCGAACGCCTGCGCGCGCTGTCGGACACGGCGCCGCCCTTGGAACAAGACAGCCATGGATAAGCCCACTCGCCTCAAGGTCGCGATCCAGAAGTCCGGTCGCCTGACCGACCAATCCCTCGACCTGCTGGCCCGCTGCGGCCTGAAGTACAGCCGGGGCAAGGACCAACTCGTCTGTTACGGCGAGAACATGCCCCTGGATGTCCTGCTGGTTCGCGACGACGATATCCCCGATCTGGTCGAGGAAGACGTCTGCGACCTCGGCGTGGTAGGCCTCAATGTGGTCGAGGAACAACGACTCGCGCTGGAGGCGCGCGGCGTCAAGGCATCTTTCGAGCAGGTGGGAATCCTCGATTACGGGCGCTGCCGCCTGTCCATTGCCGCCCCGGAGGGTGTTCCTTACGCGGGGCCGCATTCCCTGGAAGGCAAGCGCATCGCCACCACTTACCCGCATATCCTCGCGCGGTTCCTGGCGCAACGGGCCATCACCGCGAAAGTCGTGACCCTGTCCGGTGCCGTGGAAATCGCACCGCGTCTCGGTCGTGCGGATTTCATCTGCGACCTGGTGAGCACGGGCAGCACGCTGGTGGCGAACCATCTGCGCGAAGTCGAGGTGGTGATGGAGAGCCAGGCCGTGATCCTGCGGACACCAGTGCCGCTGCCCCCCGAAAAGGATGCATGGGCGAAGCGGCTGCTGGTGCGCATCGACGGCGTGCAGCAGGTCAAGGAGAGCAAGTACATCATGCTCCATGCGCCGCGCTCCGCCCTGCCGGCGATCCGCGCACTGCTGCCGGGCAGCGAGTATCCCACGGTGATTCCGCTCGAGGGCCCCGGCGAGAAGGTCGCGGTGCACGCGGTGTGCCGCGAAAACGTCTTCTGGGAAACGCTGGAGGCACTCAAGGCCGCAGGGGCCAGTGCTGTGCTGGTCCTGCCGGTCGAGAAGATGCTGGCATGAGCGCGAGTACCGCTGCGATGCCGGCCATCACGGACTGGGCCGCGCTCGAACCCGCCGCACGACGCAGCCTCCTGCGCCGACCCGCCCAGGAGGACGACGCGGCGCGCACGGCGGCCGTTCGCGAGATCGTCGCCCGTGTCCGTGCCGAAGGTGATGCCGCGCTGCTGGACTATGCGCGCCGCTTCGACCGGGTGGAGCTCGCATCGCTCGGCGTGACGCCCGCCGAGTTCACCGCCGCCACCAGTCGCTTGACGGAAGTCCAGCGCAACGCAATCGATCGCGCGATCACCAATGTGCGCGCCTTCCACGCCGCCCAACGCGGCAAGCCACTGGTGCTGGAGACCTCTCCGGGAGTGGTGTGCGAACGTCATGAGGTGCCCATCGGTGCTGTCGGCTTGTACGTGCCGGCGGGTTCCGCCCCGCTGCCGTCCGCCGCCGTCATGCTGGCCGTTCCTGCGGAACTCGCCGGCTGCCCGGTAAGGGTCCTCTGTACCCCCCCGCGACCGGACGGCCAGGCAGACCCAGGCGTGCTGTATGCCGCGGCCCGCTGCGGCATCACGCAGGTCTTCAAGGCCGGAGGCGCGCAGGCGGTGGCCGCCATGGCCTACGGGACGTCCAGTATCCCCAAGGTCGACAAGATTTTCGGACCCGGCAACGCCTGGGTGACGGCCGCGAAACTGCTGGTCGCCCAGGATCCCGAGGGTGCGGCCTTCGACCTGCCGGCGGGTCCTTCCGAGGTGCTGGTGATTGCCGACGACACGGCACGCGCGGATTTCGTGGCAGCGGACCTGCTGGCCCAGGCAGAGCACGACCCGAAGTCCCAGGTCGTCCTGCTGACGACATCGGCAGTGCTCGCTGCCGATGTCCGTACGGAACTCGAGCGTCAGTGGGCCCGGCTGTCCCGCCGCGAAGTGACGGCGCAGGCCCTCATCGCCAGTCGACTCGTGGTAGTCCCGGACCTCGCTACCGCCTTCGCCGTGAGCAACGACTACGCGCCGGAGCACCTCATCGTGCAGGTGACGGAACCGCGTCGCTGGCTCGGTCTCGTGCGTACCGCAGGCTCGGTGTTCCTCGGGCCGTGGACTCCCGAACCGATGGGTGATTACTGCAGCGGCACCAACCATGTGCTGCCGACCTACGGATACGCGCGCGCCTACTCGGGGCTGTCGCTGGGGGACTTCGTGCGACGGATGACTGTCCAGGAGATTACCCCGGCGGGGCTCCGCGACCTTGGACCCGTGGCGCGCACGCTGGCCGAGTTGGAAGGGCTCGACGCCCACGCCAATGCCGTTACGGTACGTCTCGACGTACTGGAATCCGGCGTACTGCCCGGGGCGCAGTCCGCCACGGGATCCGCGCCATGAACGGCACTGCGAACGATACCGCGAGCGATGCCCGCCTCGCGCCCTGGCCAGAAGCACTCGTGGCGCTGGCCAGACCGGAGATCCGCGCGCTGGCGACGTACCGCCATGCGCCCTGGGACCCGGCCTTCGAGCGACTGCATGCCAACGAGAACCCCTGGCGGAATCCCGCAGACGTTTCCACGGCAGGACTCAACCGTTATCCCGAGCCGCACCCCTACGGACTGGAGGCCAGACTGGCGGAACTCTACGGAGTCGCGCCCGATGGGCTCCTCGCCGGTCGCGGCAGTGACGAAATCATCGACCTCCTCGTCCGTGTTTTCTGTGCTGCGGGCAGCGACGCGATCCTGCAATGCCCCCCGACCTTCGGCATGTATGCCGTAGCGGCCGGTGTGCAGGGTGCGGCGGTTGTGGAGGTACCGCTGTTGCGGAATCAGGGATACGCCCTGGATGCTGAGCGCGTGCTGGCTGCGGCACGCTCCACGGACGGACCGCGCGTGAAACTGGTGTTCGTCTGCGCGCCGAACAATCCCACCGGCAACGACGTGCCCATGGAGGTCCTCGAGCACATCCTCGACTCGCTGGCCGGTCGGGCCATCGTGGCGGTGGACGAGGCCTACATCGAGTTCTCTGCCCGTGAAACCGCCGCCTCGAGGCTGGCGCGTTTCCCGCATCTGGTGGTGATACGGACGTTGTCGAAGGCCTACGGGCTGGCGGGCGTCCGTTGCGGCGTTGCGCTCGCCCATCCGACCCTGATCGGACTCCTGCGTCGTGCCATTCCGCCGTATGCCATCCCGGAACCCTGCATCGAGGCCATCCTCGCTGCCCTCGGTCCCACGGGCCTCGACGCTTCCCGAGCGACCCGCGAGAAACTGCTCGCCGAGCGTCCGCGCCTGATGGCGGCTCTTGCCACCTCCCCCTGGATCTCCCGCGTCTGGGCAAGCGAGTCGAACTTCGTGCTCGTCGACTGCAAGGATGCCGGGGTGGTCATGGCCCGGGCGCGTGAGGTGCGCCTGCTGTTGCGCGACTTCTCGGGCGGTGCCCTCACCCCGGGCGCCGTCCGGATCTCGCTCGGCACCCCTGAACAGAACACACGCCTCCTGCAGGCGCTTGATTGCTCTTCCGAGGTGTTTCCATGAGTCCTTTTTCAGCGGTCCTCTTCATCGACCGCGATGGCACCTTGGTCATCGAGCCTGAAGACCAGCAGGTCGACCGGCTCGACAAGATCCGTTTCGTTCCCGGGGTGTTCGCCGCGCTGCAGACCCTGAAGGCGGCCGGCTACCGCTTCGTGATGGTGACCAACCAGGATGGACGCGGCACGGACAGCTTTCCGGAAGCGGACTTCGCCGCACCGCAGGCCTTCATACTGGACGCCTTTGCCTCGCAGGGCATCACCTTCGACGAGGTTTTCGTCTGTCCGCACAAGCCGCTTGATGGATGTCACTGCCGCAAGCCACTGACAGGCCTGCTGGATCCCTGGTTGGCGCGCAACCCGATCGACTTCAAGCGCAGCGCCGTCATCGGGGACCGCGAGTCCGATCTCCAGTTGGCCCGCAACCTCGGCATCGCCGGCCTGCAGGTGTTGCCGGGCGGCGGTGCCGGGAACCAGCCACCGGGTGGTCCCGACTATACCTGGGAGGCTATCGTCCGCTGCCTGACCGGTCGCCACCGGATGGCGAAGGTGGTCCGCAAAACTCGCGAAACCGCCATCACGGTCGCGGTCGACCTCGACAGCGAAGGGCCGCAAACACTGCACACCGGGATTGGCTTCTTCGACCATATGCTGGAGCAGGTCGGCAAGCATGGCGGCTTCGCCCTCGACTTGCGCTGCGACGGGGACCTCCACGTGGACGAGCACCACACCGTGGAGGACTGCGCCCTGGCCCTGGGCCAGGCACTGCGCGAAGCCTTGGGCGACAAGCGCGGCATTGGTCGTTACGGATTCCTGCTGGCGATGGACGAGGCCGAAGCCCAGGTCGCCATCGATCTCTCCGGGCGACCCTACTTCCTTTGGGAGGGGCGCTTCAGCCGCGAGACCGTCGGCGGTCTGGCCACGGAACTGGTGCCGCACTTCTTCCGCAGTCTCGCCGAGTCACTGGGTGCCGCCATCCATGTCACGGTCCGCGGCGAGAACGCCCATCACATGGTCGAGGCCGCCTTCAAGGGCGTCGGCCGCGCCTTGCGCACCGCGCTTCGCCGCGAAGGTAATGACCTGCCCAGCAGCAAGGGAACCCTGTGAGCCTCGCTGCCGGAACCATTGCCTTGATCGACAACGGCGGTGCCAACGTCGCCTCTGTCGTGCACGCACTGGTCGCCTCGGCGTGAATGCGGAACGCACCGCCTCGCCGGAGCGCATCGCCGCCGCCGACCGCGTCATTCTGCCCGGCGTGGGCGCCGCCGCCGACGCCATGGCACGCCTGCAAGCCACCGGCCTTGACCGGCTGATCCCGACGCTACGGCAGCCCGTGCTCGGCATCTGCCTCGGCATGCAACTGTTGTATTCGGCCTCCGATGAGGGTGATGTCGACTGCCTTGGCGTGATGTCAGGTCGTGCGGAGCGGTTTCCCCCGGGAAACCTGCCGGTACCTCACATGGGATGGAATGAACTGCGCATCCGTCGCGTGCATCCGCTGCTCGAGGGACTGGCCGACGGCGACTACGCCTACTTCGTGCACAGTTATGCGCTGCCCGTTGGCGACGACACTCTCGTCGCCACCGACTACGGACGCGAGTTCACCGCCGTCGCCGCCCGCGGCAATTTCCACGGTGCGCAATTCCATCCGGAGCGTTCGGCCCGGGTGGGAGCGCTACTGCTTGCCAACTTCCTGCGGCTGCCGACCAGTCGCTGAGTGGAATCCTGCATGGAACTCATACCCGCCATCGATCTGCGCGGCGGCCAGGTGGTCCGCTTGCTGCACGGCAACTTCGACGCCGAGACCCGCTATGACTTCACGCCCGATGGGCTGCTCCAACGTTACGCGGATTGGGGCGCGACCACACTGCATGTGGTCGATCTCGACGGGGCCCGCGATGGCACGTCGGGCAACCTGGCCATCATCGAAGCACTGTTGCGCGCTGACCGCCTGCACCTGCAGGTCGGCGGCGGCATCCGGACGCGTCAAGGGCTGACGCGCCTGCTGGAACTCGGCGTGACCCGCGTCGTCATCGGCAGTCTGGCCGTGACTGCACCGGAGACGGTGACCGATTGGCTGCAAGCCTGCGGCCCTGAACGCATCACGCTCGCCCTTGATGTCCGTCTCGATACCCACGGTATCCCGCGCATCACCACGCACGGCTGGAAAGAGAACAGCACGTTGTCGCTGTGGGATGCCGTGGAGAGCTATGCCGGCGCCGGGCTGCGCCATGTGCTGTGCACGGACGTCGCCCGCGACGGTGCCCTGTCCGGTCCGAATGTCGAGCTGTATGCAGAGGCCGTTCGTCGTTGTCCTGCGATCGCCTGGCAGGCCTCCGGCGGTGTACGCGATGCGGCTGATCTCGCCGCACTGCGCGCGGTGGGTGTGGCGGGAACGGTGAGCGGCAAGGCGCTGCTCGAGGGACGCATTACCCGGGAGGAGTTGCAGCCATACTTGCCCGCCGCCTGATCCCCTGTCTCGATGTCCGCGACGGCCTCGTCGTCAAGGGTGTGCAATTCCGTGACCACGAGGTGGTCGGTGACATCCTCGAGCTTGCAGCCCGCTACGCCGCCGAGGGTGCCGACGAGCTCGTGTTCTATGACATCACCGCGAGTCCCGAGGGCCGTGGCGTGGACCGCAGCTGGATTTCACGCATCGGTCGGCTGCTGGACATTCCCTTCTGTGTCGCCGGCGGAATCCGCAGCGTCGCCGAGGCCGAGGCGGTCCTCGCCGCCGGTGCGGAGAAGGTATCCGTCAATTCTCCGGCCATCGCCAACCCGGGACTGGTCGACGAACTCGCCCGCCGCTTCGGCTCGCAGTGCGTCGTGGTCGGCATCGACAGCCAGACGCGCGAAGGACGGTACGAGATTCACCAGTTCACCGGCGACCCCGCCAAGAGCCGTAGCGCCGCCCGGGGCACGCTCGACTGGGTATGCGAGGTACAGGATCGAGGTGCCGGCGAGATCGTGCTGAACTGCATGGCCTCGGACGGCGTGCGACGCGGCTACGACATCCCGCAGCTGCAAGCGGTTCGGGCCGTTTGCCGGGTACCGTTGATTGCTTCCGGTGGCGCCGGAGCCCCGGAGCACTTCACGACGGTCTTCCGGGAGGCGAATGTCGATGGCGCTTTGGCCGCCAGCGTTTTCCACAAGGGCCTGATCCGTATCCCGGACCTGAAGCGTCGCTTGATTGCCGATGGCATCGCCATCCGCCCTCCTGCAGGAGACTCCCGATGAACCCGGTTGCCGAGGCGATTCCCTTCGATGGTCATGCACTCCCCGAGCTGGATTGGGAGAAGGGGGGAGGACTGTTGCCGGCGGTGGTCCAGCACGCTCTCGATGGTCGGGTACTCATGCTCGGCTACCTGGATCGTGAAGCCCTGGCGGTGACCCAGGCCACCGGTCATGTGACCTTCCACAGCCGCACGAAGCAGCGCCTGTGGACCAAGGGAGAAACCTCGGGTCACTACCTGGAGGTGGTGAAAATCACGACGGACTGCGACCGGGACACGCTGCTGATCCTCGCGCGCCCGCTCGGACCCACCTGCCACCTTGGCACGGACACCTGCTTCACGGGCCAGCCGGCACCGGCGGGGGCGAGGATGGCGTTCCTCGCCGAACTCGAGTGCGTCATCGCCTCGCGCATCGCGGCCGGCAGCGAGGGCAGTTATACCGCGAAGCTGTATGCGCGTGGCCTGAACAAGATTGCGCAGAAGGTGGGAGAGGAAGGCGTGGAAACGGCCTTGGCCGCGATCGCCGAAGCAGATGGGGCGTTCGTTGGCGAATGCGCCGATTTGCTGTTCCACCTCGCCGTCCTGCTCAAGGCACGGGGCAAGACGCTTGCCGACGTGGTCGATGAACTGGCGCGTCGCCATGCGGCACGTGGCGAATCCCCCTCCTGATTCACCCCCACCGCCGGTCGGCAGCCTGGGGAGTCAGATGACGATTTCCACCGCCGGCGGTCGCAAGTTGTAGTGGGAGGACATGACCCGACCATAGGCGCCTGCCGTGGCGACCAGCAGCACGTCCCCCTCAAGGGTGGGCGGCAGATGCCGGTCGTTGCCGAGCACGTCGCCGGATTCGCAGATCGGTCCCACCACCGTGTAGCGCTCCGTCGCGGGCTCGTCGAGCCGCGAGAGATTCACGATCTCGTGCCAGGCGCCGTACAGCGCCGGCCTGATCAGCGAGTTCATGCCCGTCGCGAGCCCGACATACTGCATCGCCCCCTTGCCCTTCACCTGCGTGACCTCGGCCACGAGGACTCCCGCCTGTGCCACCAGGAACCGTCCCGGCTCCATCCATAACTGGAACCCCGGTCGCGCCGACTTGAAGGCGCCGAGCACCGCGTCCAGCGCCCGCAAATCGACCGGGGCGCGGTCGGGTCGGTCCGGTACCCCAAGCCCGCCACCGATATCCAGCACGCGGACATCCGGCAGCCCGGCGGCGGCGGTTGCCAATTGTTCGGCCGTGTCGCGCCAGGAATCCACCGCGAAAACACCGCTGCCGACATGGGCATGGAGTCCGACGACCCGGACGCCGGCGGCGGTCGCCAGACGGGCCAGTTCATCCAGTTCGAACAACGGCACCCCGAATTTACTGTGGGTGCCTGCCGTCCTGACATGTTGGTGATGACCGCGGCCTTGGCCCGGGTCGAGCCGCACGAACACCTCGCGTCCGGCGAACAGTTCCGGCCACTCCCGCAGCGGATGGAGATTGTCCAGTGTCAGCCGCACCC
>JBJTPC010000045.1:0-8096 GCA_046074905.1 Gammaproteobacteria bacterium | reverse complement strand
CCTCGTCTTTGAAGTGCGAAGGGGAGGTGGGTTCCTTGCGGCTTCCACCGCCCTTCTGCGGCTTCGAAGAATTACTTCTTCTTGGCGGCAGCCTTCTTCTTCGCAACCTTCTTCTTCGCAGCCTTCTTCTTAGCAGCCATGATGGAACTCCATATCAGGTTAGTCCGGGGTGTGAGTATATACACAGACAAGGGAAAAACAAGCAACACCCCTTGCAATTTTTTTTCCGCTCGTTCAATCAGCGTCGCGCACGCGCCGGCGGCGCCTCGAGCGCGAGCACTGCGGACCACTCGGGCGGCGTCACCGGCGTCACCGAGAGACGGTTGCCGCGGCGCAAGATCAACATGCCCTCGAGCGCGGGAAGTGGCTTGTTTTTCAGGGTTTCAAGCAACACCGGCGTGGCGAGCGCGCGCACCAGGCGTACGTCGACGACGAACCAGCGCGGGTTGTCCGGATCACTGGCGGGGTCGTGATGGTCGTGGCCAGCGATGAACTGCGTCGGGTCGGGATAGCCCTCGCGCACCACCTCGAGGATGCCGTAGATGCCCGGCGCATCGCAGTTGGAATGGTAGAGGAAGGCCTGGTCACCACGTCGCATCTGGTCGCGCAGCATGTTGCGCGCCTGGTAATTGCGCACGCCGTCCCACATCGTGGTGCGGCGGGGCGCCTTCATGAAGTCGTCGAGGCCGAACACCGAAGGTTCCGATTTCATCAGCCAGTGGTTCATGGTCGGGTTCCTGAAGCGGGAGGATGCTGCGGATTCGTGACGGCGGCGGAAGCGGGTTCAAGGCCGGTGCGGGGAAAACCGCAGCAACCGCGTCCCGGTCAGGACGGCCTGCAGGGGTTGATCCCAGCAGCGGCGCGGCACCGCCGGCAGCTCCTGGCAGTCGAGTGCCACCCCGAGCCGGAAGGGACGGCGGCCGCTCGTGGCCGCCAGCGCGCGGTCGTAGTATCCGCCGCCCATGCCGAGTCGATGGCCTGCGGCATCGAAGGCGACGAGCGGCAGCAGGACGAGGTCGAGCTCGCTGGCGCGACGCCAGGTGTGCCGCGGCGCATCCGGCTCCTCGATGCCGAGATGGTTGCGCTTGAAGCCGCGCGCCGGCGCGGGCCGTCGGCCTGCGGGCGTCGGTCGCGGTGCCGGGACCGGTGCGAAGCGCAGCAGGCGCAGGCGACCATGCGCGATGACCGGCAGGTGCACCTGGCAGCCTCGACGCCAGGCGAGACGCAGCAATTCCGCGGTCGGGAACTCCTCGCCCATCGAGGCGTAGAGCGCGACGCGCTGACCCTTGCGCAAGCGCAGCGAGCGTGCGAGCAGCCGTGCCGCGGCATGCCCGGCCGCCTGGCGTTCCGCTGCACCGAGCGCGCGACGGGCCTTGCGGACCAGGCGTCGCAACGCCTGGATGTCCTGCGGGGAGAGAGAGGGACCGGTGTTCATGGAGGTGGGCCCGACAAGGAAAAACCCCGGACGGGAGCCCCTGTCCGGGGTGATGGGAATGGCGCCGTCCGCCTGTGCCGTGCTGGGCCGTTGCCCTCGATCCAAGGCAACAAGTGGGGCGAGTGCGTGACACTTAAGGCTTTCCGCTCGTGGCGGACTTGCGCAATGCTGTCGCGAACCCATTGCCCCGGGGTTAAGCAAATTAGGGTCGAGGGGTACCCAGGCCCAATGCTCGAACACCGCAGGCGGCGCCAAATCGTCCGGGGCGCATCCTGCGCGCCCCGATCAACCGTGAACTTCCTTGCCAGTCAGTCGATGGTCATCTGGCGGCTGTCCTGCAGCGCGCCCTCGACCTTCTCGCGCAGCGACTTCATGCGCTCGGCGAGCGACCCGTCGCTGTCGCCACCACGCAGGCGCAACTTGAGGAGCTCGTCCGTGATGTTGAGGGCCGCCATCACCGCCACCCGGTCGAGACCCACCACCTTGCCGCTGTCGCGGATCTCGCGCATGCGGGCGTTGAGGAACTCCGCGCAGTCCAGCAGATGGGCGCGCTCCTCGGGAGCGCAGGCGAACTGGTAGTCCTTCTCCAGCAGGCGGACGCTGACCCGGGAGAGGGTCGGTTCCGGCGCCGGCTTGCGGTCGGGGGTGGTCAAGTGCCCTGCTCCATGGACTTGAGTCGGCCGATCATCGCCTCGACGCGCGTCCTCACCTGCTCGTTCTTCTGCATCAGGGCCGCACGCTCCTGGTTGAGCGCCTCCTGGCGCTGGCGCAGGGCGCGGTTCTCCTCGCGGAGCTGGTCCACGGCACGGAGCAGTTCCTCGAGACGGCGCTCGAGACGCTTCATTTCCTGCTCGAGGGCGGTGGGGTTGGCGTCGCTCATGCGCGAATCTTGGGGCGCGCGCATCGCGGAGTCAATGCGCCGCTGCCGGCTCATCGCCGACAGGCGCCTGCGGTAAGATGCCGCGATGACAAGCGCCCGCGCCTTTGCCCAGTTGGACCGGTCCTTTGCGGCTGCCGGCTCCCCGGTCGACGCCGCCGAGGCCCACGGCTGCCTCGCCGGCTCGCTGTGTGCCGTCGCCGCCTACCGGTTCGAACACTGGCTGGCCGAGGTCATGCCCGAGGACGAGGATGCGTCCGGTGCCGAGGAGCAACTGGCGACCGAACTGGCGGTGGTGTTCCAGGAAACTGCCCAGGCGCTCGGGGGTCAAGCCATGGAGTTCACCCCACTGCTGCCGGATGACGAGACGCCGCTGCCGGTTCGCGTGCGTTCGCTGGTCTCGTGGTGCACGGGTTTTCTCTATGGTCTGGGCGCCGGTGGCTTGCCGGCGGTAGACCGCATTCCGGGCGAGGTCGGCGAGGTGCTGAAGGACTTCACCGAGCTCACCCGCGCGTCCGACCTGGACCCCGAGGCCGGAGAACAGGAGGCGGCGGAGGCAGACTTCGTCGAACTCGTGGAATACGTCCGCGCGGGTGTGCAACTCGTGTTCGAGGAACTCGCGCCGTTGCGCGAGCAGGCACTCGCCGCCGCAGTCGACGGCCCGACCCGCCGTCGGCACTGACGATGGGACCGTCCGCACCGTCCCTGGCCGATCCCGCGTCGCCATTGCGGCGCGAGGAGTTCGCCCGCAGGCGTCGCACCCTGATGCGGCAGATGGGGCGGGGCAGCATCGCCATCCTGCCCGCAGCACCGGTGCGGCATCGCAACAGCGATGTCGAGTATCCCTACCGGCAGGACAGCGACTTCTGGTACCTCACCGGTTTCGCGGAGCCCGAAGCCGTCGCGGTACTCGTTCCGGGCCGGGAGCAGGGCGAATACATTCTTTTCGTTCGCGACCGGGATCCGCTGCGCGAGCTGTGGGACGGTTCCCGCGCGGGTCCGGAGGGTGCGGTGCGCGACCATGGCGCCGATGACGCGTTCCCGATTGGCGACATCGACGAAATCCTCCCCGGCCTGATCGAGCGCTGCAGTGCCGTCTACCACTCGGTCGGCCTGCATCCCGAGTTCGACCAGCGCATCTTCAGCTGGGTGAACGGGCTGCGCGCCCAGGCCAAGCATGGCCTGCACACGCCACAGGAGTTCGTGGCCCTCGATCATCCCCTGCATGAACAGCGCCTGGTGAAGAGCCGCGACGAGTTGCGCCTGATGCGACGGTCCGCTGCCATCGCGGTGGCCGCGCACGAGCGCGCGATGCGCTTCGTGGCACCCGGTCGCAACGAACACGAGGTGGCTGCCGAACTGCTCCACGAGTTCCATCGGCATCGTGCCGACATCAGCTATCCGCCCATCGTCGGTGGCGGCCGCAACGCCTGCGTGCTGCATTACCGCGCGAACAACGCCGTCCTCGGCGACGGCGACCTGCTGCTCATCGATGCCGGCTGCGAGTTCGAGTACTACGCCTCGGACATCACCCGCACTTTCCCGGTCAACGGGCGTTTCAGTGCCGCGCAGCGGGCGGTGTACGAGGTGGTTCTGGAGGCCAACCTCGCGGCAATCGCGGAGGTGCGCCCGGGTCGCCACTGGGACGAGCCCCACCAGGCGGCGGTGAAGGTGATCACGGCCGGGCTGGTGGCGCTCGGGATCCTGCAGGGCAAGGTGCCGCAGTTGGTGCGGGACGGCGCTTACCGCGAGTTCTTCATGCACCGCACCGGTCATTGGCTCGGCATGGATGTGCACGACGTCGGCGAGTACAAGGTCGCCGACGAGTGGCGCGAGTTCATGCCGGGCATGGTCACCACCATCGAGCCCGGCCTGTATTTCCCGCCCGACCACCCGCGGGTGCCGAAAGAGTTCCGCGGCATCGGTATCCGCATCGAGGATGATGTGGCGGTGACACGCGGCGCGCCCGAGGTGCTCACCGGCGCGCTCGCGAAATCCCCGGCGGAGATCGAGTCGCTGATGGCGGAGCGGTCATGACGGTAGCCGACGGCACGGTGGACATCGCGGTCGTCGGCGGCGGCATGGTCGGCGCCTGCCTGGCACTGTCCCTGGCGGAGACACTCGCCGCTCACGGCAAGCGTCTGGTGCTGCTGGAGGCGGCTGCGCCCGCGACCGGGCGCAGCCCGAGTTTCGATGGGCGCACCTCCGCCCTGTCGAACGGCAGCCGGCGCATCCTGCAGGCGCTGGGGATCTGGGACACCATCGTGCCGGAAGCGGCCCCGATCAGTCGCATCCACGTGACGGAGCGGGGACGCTTCGGCGCCGCGCGCATCGACGCCGCGTCGCAGGGCCTCGAGGCGATGGGCTATGTCGTGCCGAATCGCGTGCTCGGGGACGCCTTGTGGATACGCCTGACCGCGCATCCGGGAATCGAACTGCGTACGCCGGCGCGCGTGGTGGATTGCCGGCCTGCCGACGGCTCGCTGGTCCTGCGGCTGCAGGATGACCAGGAACTGCCGGCGCGCCTGGTGATCGCCGCCGACGGGGCACAGTCACGGGTTCGTGAAGCCAATGGCGTGACTGCCACGGTGGAGGACTACGGGCAAGTGGCGCTGATCACTCAGGTCACTTGCGACCGCGACCATCATGGGGTCGCCCACGAGCGCTTCACGCCGTACGGACCAATCGCCGTGCTGCCGCTGCCGCGTTCCCTAGGTGCGCGTCGCGTCGCCACCGTCTGGACGCTCACGCCGACGGAGGCCGAGCGGGTCAGTGCCTTGGCCGAGACCGACTTTCTCGAGGAGCTGCAGGCGGCCTTTGGCTGGCGACTGGGGCGCTTCACGGCGGCCGGCGAGCGGCTGGCGTATCCGTTGGCTCTGGTGCAGGCCGGCCAGCTGGTGGCGCCTCGCCTCGCCATCATCGGCAATGCGGCGCAGGGACTCCACCCCATCGCCGGACAGGGATTCAACCTCGGCTTGCGCGATGCCGTGACGTTGGCCGAGTGCATCGCCGATTCGCTCGCCGCCGGTGGCGACGATGTCGGTGATGGCAGCCTGCTCGACCGCTACGCACGCTGGCGCGCGGACGACCGGCGTCTGCTGGTCCGATTCACCGATGGGCTGGTGAAACTCTTCGGCCCCACCCTGCCGCCCCTCGGCGTGGCGCGCGGGCTGGGTCTCGCCGCTTTCGATCTCCTGCCGCCCGCCAAGGCCGCACTGTCGACCTTGTCCACGGGGGGCGGTACCGAGCATCCGCGTTTGGCGCGCGGGCTGCCCCTCATGTCCCGTCCCAGGACAGCCGGGGCATCGTGAGAGCGGCGCGTCGCGATCTGGATGTCCTGGTGGTCGGTGGTGGCACGGTGGGCCATGCCTTGGCGCTGCTGCTTGCAACCCAGGCACGCACCCGGAGCCTCGCGGTGGGGCTCGTCGAGCCGCGGCCACCGGCGGTGGCGTTGCCGGGTGCTCCGGAGGACCTGCGCATCTTCGCGCTGTCCCGGGCTTCGCAGCACGTGCTGACTGCCTGCGGCGTCTGGCAGCAGGTGGCCAGCCGATCCTGGCCTTACCAGCGGATGCGGGTCTGGGACGCGACTGACGAGCCCTCAGGCGGGCGAGCGCTGGCTTTTTCGGCCGCCGAGGCCGGCGAGCCGGACCTCGGCCACATGGTCGAGGTGGCCCATCTGCAGCACGTCCTGCATGCGGCAGTGAGACGCGCCGGCATCCGCATCGAGACGAGCCCGGTCGACAGCCTCAGTGTCGATGAGGACCACGCGCGGGTCACGCTCGCCGATGGCACGTCGCTGCACAGCGCACTGGTGGTCGCTGCCGACGGCGCCGCCTCGCCGGTTCGCTCGCTTGCCGGTATCGAGGCTGCGGTCCACGACTACCACCAACGGGGCGTGGTCGCCTTCCTGCGGACGGAACGGCCCCACGCGGAGACAGCGTGGCAGCGGTTCCTGCCCTCGGGCCCGCTGGCCCTGTTGCCCGTCGATGCCGGTCGGGTCTCGATCGTCTGGACGCTTCCCACCGACGAGGCCCTGCGCGTGTTGGCGCTCGACGATGCCGCCTTCGGTGCCGCGGTGACGCTGGCCAGCGATGGGGTACTCGGTTCCCTCACGCTGGATTCCCACCGCGATTCCTTTCCCTTGCGGCGGATTACCGCGGCGAGTTACGGGGCGTGCCGGACCGTGCTGGTGGGTGACGCCGCGCACGCCGTGCACCCGCTGGCCGGTCAGGGAGCCAACCTCGGGCTGCTGGATGCAGCCGCCCTGGTGGAGGTGCTTGCCGCTGCCGGACGGCGCGGCGAGGATCCCGGTGATGCCGGTCCGGTGGGGCGCTACGCAAGATGGCGCCGCGCCGAAGCCGCGCCCTTGACCTTGGGTGTGCACGCGCTGCAGCGGGGCTTCTGCAACGATGTGCCCTGGCTGCGCGAATTGCGCAGTCGCGGTCTCGGCTGGGTAGGGGCGAGCCCCGGCTGGCGAAGACAGTTCGTGCGCCACGCCCTCGGCATGGCCGGCGAGGCGCCGCGTCTCTCCCTGGGCCGCCCCTTGGAGTGACGGGCTGCCCCGGTGACTGCGCGGCAGCCCTTTGCCGTCAGGGTGCGCGGTCGCCGATCAGCGCATCCAGTTTCGCCGCGCAGATGAAGTCGTTCACCGACAGGCCGTCGATGGCGTGCGTGGTGAACTTGACCCGGCAGTAGTTGTAGCCGATCTCGAGGTCCGGATGATGGTCCTCGGCGTTGGCGACGTAGGCCAGCGCGTTCACGAAACCCATGGTGCGATGGAAGTTGCGGAAGGAAAGGTCGCGCCGCAGGGATTTGCCATCATCGGCGAGGCGCCAGTCCGCGTGCAGCGCGCCGAGGGCGGCCGTGGCCTCGGCCGACGTGAGGGCGGGCATGCCGCCATGGCAGGGAATGCACTGCCGGTCCCTGAGGTCGTTTTCACTCATGGCGTCATTTCCCCCTGCATGGCTGCCGTCGACTCCGGGGTCGTCGCTGCGGCGGCGCGGCGTGGATACGTCCGCGCGACGTAGGCCTCGACCAATTGCTGGAATTCCTCGGCGATGCGCTCGCCCTTGAGCGTCACGGTCTTGGCGCCATCCTCGTAGACCGGCGCGACCGGACGTTCGCCGGTGCCGGGCAGGCTGATGCCGATGTTCGCGTGCTTGCTCTCGCCGGGCCCGTTCACCACGCAGCCCATCACCGCCACGTTCATCCGTTCCACGCCTTCATGTTCGCGGCGCCATTCCGGCATGCGATGCCGGATATGCGACTGGATGGATTGGGCCAGTTCCTGGAAGTAGGTGCTGGTGGTGCGACCGCAGCCCGGGCAAGCGACCACCTGGGGCAGGAAGGCCCGCAGGCCCATCGCCTGGAGAATCTCCTGCGCCACGATTACCTCGCGGGTCCGGTCACCGCCGGGCTCGGGGGTGAGGGAGACACGCAGGGTGTCGCCGATGCCCTCCTGCAGCAGCACGGCCATCGCCGCGGTGCTGGCGACGATGCCCTTGCTGCCCATGCCTGCCTCGGTCAGGCCAAGATGCAGGGGGTAGTCGCAGCGGGCAGCCAGCTTGCGGTAGATGGTGATGAGATCCTGGACGCCGCTGACCTTTGCGGAGAGCACGATCGCTTCGCGCGGCAGACCGAGCTCCACCGCGCGTGCCGCGCTCTCCAGGGCGCTGACCACGATGGCCTCGCGCACCACGTCCATCGAGTCCCATGGCTGCTCGCGGGCGTTGTTCTCGTCCATCAGGCGGGTCAGCAGGTCCTGGTCCAGGCTGCCCCAGTTCA
>JBJTPC010000044.1:0-2635 GCA_046074905.1 Gammaproteobacteria bacterium | reverse complement strand
TGTTGCTCGCTACCACGGCGATGCCCTGCGGAATCTCCAGCACGGCGGTCACGCCGGGCACCGCGCGCGCAGCGGCGAGGTCGGCTGCAGTGATGCGCCCCCCCATCGGCGGACGCTCCACCATCGCGAACAGTTGCCCGGGTTGCCGGACATCGAGCCCGAAACGGGCTTCGCCGCGGGACTTGCTGGCGCTGTCCACACGCGGCATCGGCTGGCCGATGTAGCGCCAAGCACTGCGCGGCTTCAAGGCCGGTTGTGCCGGGACCGGACGCTGGCCCGCGCCGGCGGCCAATTGTCCATAGGAATACTGACGTCCAGTAGACATGTGCCGCACCATGCCTTGCACCGCCTGGCACTCCGTTACCGGGACATTCCAGCGGGCGGCCGCCTCGGCCACCAACATCTCGCGGGCGGCGGCGGCGGCGGTGCGCAGCGGCACGAAGGTGCTCGGGATGCTGCTGCTGCCGCCGGTGATCATCATCGGAAATCCGGGGCCCTGATAGGCGGGCAGCGCGGGGGCATGCACGACCCGCAACGAGGCCCAGGGCGCTTCCAGTTCCTCCGCGGCCAACTGTGCCATGCCGGTGTGCACGCCCTGGCCCATCTCGGCTTTGCCGAGCACCAGGGTGACGGTGCCATCGGCAGCGACCCGGATGAACGCGTTGAGCGCACCATCGCCGACCGCTGCGGCTGCACCCGGAGCCGTCCGCGCGGGCAACGCGAAGGACACGACGAGCGCGCCGCCAGCCGCGAGCGTGGCGGATTTCAGGAATTCGCGGCGGTCGGGGGAGTGCGCCATGGCCGCCTCACTTCGCGGCGGCGCGATGGATCGCGCGCCGGATGCGGTTGTAGGTGCCGCAGCGGCAGAGGTTGCCATCCATCGCGGCATCGATCTGCGCGTCGGTGGGCGCGGGGGTGTCGCGCAGCAGGGCGACCGCCGACATGATCTGCCCCGACTGGCAGTAACCGCACTGCGGAACGTCTTCCGCGATCCACGCGGCCTGCACGCGCTGACCGAGATCGCTGGCGGCGATACCCTCGATGGTGGTGATGGTCCGGCCCTCCGCCGCGGAGACCGGCGTCACGCAGGAACGGATGGGACTGCCGTCGAGGTGAACGGTGCAGGCGCCGCACTGCGCCATGCCACAGCCGAACTTGGTGCCGGTGAGATTGAGGAGATCGCGGATGGCCCACAACAGCGGCATCTCCGCCGGGGCGTCGATTTCATGGACGGTGCCATTCACGTTCAGTTTCATGGTCGGTCTTCCGGAGTTGGCGCGGGACGCGCGGACAGGAGGTAGGGGAACAGGACGTTTATCATAAGCAGATGGACGCCACCATGCTGCCGATTTCCCTGCCCGCTGCCCTCGCCCTTTGCGCCCGCGCCGCCGCGCTCGCCGAGGAGGCCGGTCGTGCCATCCTGGACATCTACGAGGGCGAGGTGGTCGCCACGGCGAAGGGAGACGGGACACCGCTCACCGCGGCCGACGAGGCCAGTCATGCCCTGCTCGTCGCCGGCTTGCCCTCCCTCCCGGGGGGTTACCCGGTGGTTTCCGAGGAATCCGCCGAGTCGGACCAGGCCGCGGTCGACCGCGGCGCTGGGGCCCCTCCGTACTGGTTGGTCGATCCGCTCGACGGCACCAAGGAATTCCTGTCCCGCAATGGCGAGTTCACCGTCAATGTGGCGCTGGTGTGGCGGGGTCGCCCGGTGCTCGGTGTGGTGCACGTGCCGGCGACGGGCGACACCTATGCAGGCGTCGTCGGTCATGGGGCCACCTGGCTGGGCACGCCCGCGGGCGGTTTGGCACGGGCGCAACGGTGCCTGCGCGTCCGCAGCGTTCCGGCGGCCGGACTGACCGTGGTCGGTTCGCGTTCGCACGGCGATGCGGCAGCCCTCGACGCCTTTCTCGCCGGACGCCGCATCGCGGCCTTGTCGAGCGCCGGCAGCTCGCTGAAATTCTGCCTGGTGGCCCGTGGCGAGGCCGACCTTTATCCGCGCCTTGGGCGCACGATGATCTGGGATACGGCCGCCGGCCAGGCCGTGCTCACCGCGGCCGGCGGTGCCGTGCGCCGGCTCGATGGTGAGGTGCTCGGTTGCGACGGCAGTGCGCTGGACAACCCGCATTTCGTTGCCAGTGGCGATCCGGCGGCCTGGGCAGTGGATTGATTTGCTGCGGTGCAATGCGCGAAAAACCTCCTTGACGATTGATTTTCACGAAAAAATTACAGACGTAGCCCGGGTACCTCGGCGTCGCCCATGAGGCCGAGTGTGGCGCACAGGTGACAGCCGCCGGCAGCGGCTTCCCCGAGCGCCGGACCCGCGGATTTTCAGGGAGAAAAAGCCTGTTTTCCGGTGTCCGGGCCGCTCCCTGTGGCGTGAATGCAGCAAGGGCAAGTCAGCGGAGCGGGTGGGCCGCCCGCCGGCTGCACAACCTCTCTCTCGACAGGGGTACCACCCCGACGATACGGTCGGCCCATTAGAAAAAAGACGGGGGTTGCTGTTCATGGATTCCATCCGACCGATGGGCGGTGCCGTTGACATCGGCGCTTCGGGCCATTTCCTGTTTTCCAGTCGGCTGCCTGCGGATCAGCGGGCGGCTCTGGAGAACCTGTTGTTCTTCAACGAGCACCAGGC
>JBJTPC010000043.1:0-2533 GCA_046074905.1 Gammaproteobacteria bacterium | reverse complement strand
TCCTCGCCGGCAACCCGAACTCGGTGTTCTCGTCGACCTTCACCTTCACCGAGAACCCGGTGAACGAGGACTCGATGTACCTGTTCAGCTCCCTCGGCCCAGGCGTCTACGTGACGGCTACCTTCGGCGGCGGTAACGCAGTACAGGGCAGCAACGTCTTCGGCGCCGGCCTGACGCCGCTCGCCTCGGCGATTTCTGCCGGCGGTGCGGCCTTCACCCTGTCCACCGTCGATGTGCCCGAGCCGGGCAGCCTCGCCCTCCTTGGTCTCGGCCTGCTCGCCCTGGCGGTGCTGCGTCGGCGGCATCAGCCGCAGGCAGCGGCCCTCGCCGCGGCCTGAAGACACCACGATTTTCGGTGGTTCGCCACCGGCTCCCGCGCCATGCCGGTAAACTGCCGGCATGGCTTTTTCGTTACGGGTGCGCCGGCAATCCCGGCTGCTTGAGGTGGTATTCCCCGATGGGGAGGGCTATGCCCTCACCTTCGAGTACCTGCGCGTGATGTCGCCCTCCGCCGAGGTACGCGGCCACGGGCCGGGCCAGGAGGTGCTCCAGGTGCGCAAGGAGCATGTCGGCATCCGCGAGGTCGAACCGACCGGGCATTACGCCATCCGCCTCCACTTCGATGATGGCCACGATTCGGGGCTGTACAGCTGGGATTTCCTGCGGGATCTCGGCCGCCAGCGTGAGCATCACTGGCAGGCCTACCTCGATCGTCTTGCCCGGTTCAGCATCGAACGCCTCCCGGACGCTCCCCACCAGGGTCCCGGTCACGCGCTGGGAACCGAACCGCGGTAGCATCGGTCCCATCGGTTTCGGGAGCAATCATGCCCATGCACTGGTGGCTGATCGTCGGGGCGGCCTTGCTGGCCCTTGAACTGCTGCTGATCGACGCACAGTTCTATCTGGTGTTTCTCGGCCTCGCAGCCATGGCCACGGGCTTCGCCCTGTGGGCCGGTCTGCCGTCACCCGAAGTTGCGCAATGGCTGCTGTTCGGCGTTCTGGCCCTGGTTTTCACCTTCGGCTTTCGCAAGCGCCTGCTGGCCGCCACGCGCCCGGCGGCCGATGCCCAGCTGGAGTCGCCCTTCGAGACGGGGACCGCCCTCCCGGTCGCTGCCATCGAACCGGGTGCCGAGGGGCCGGTGCAGCACCGCGGCAGCCAATGGACGGGCCGGAACATCGGTCCGGATATCCTGACCCCCGCGACGGCCGCCCATCTGCGCGGCCGTGACGGCTTGGTGTTGCTGCTCAGTTCCGAAGCTCCCACGAGGACCCTGCCATGAGT
Organism: Gammaproteobacteria bacterium; assembly: GCA_046074905.1. GTDB lineage: Bacteria > Pseudomonadota > Gammaproteobacteria > Steroidobacterales > Steroidobacteraceae > CAIOHZ01. The sequence goes on along the minus strand of JBJTPC010000043.1, from coordinate 1,251 downwards.
TCCGCCACCGTCGTTGCCATCGTCCTGGTGCTGCTCGCGATCGTCGTCATTGCCAAGACGGCCGTCGTGGTGCCCCAGCAGAATGCCTACGTCATCGAGTTCCTGGGCAAGTACAACCGGACCATCGAGGCAGGCTTCCACCTGCTGGTGCCGTTCGCGGAGCGTATTGCCTACCGCCACGAGCTGAAGGAGAACGCAATCGACATCCCGGAGCAGGTCTGCATCACCAAGGACAATGTCCAGGTGGGTGTGGACGGGGTGCTCTACCTGCAGGTGCTGGATCCGCAGCGCGCTTCCTACGGGATCCACAACTACGTTTTCGCCATCATCCAGCTGGCGCAGACCACCCTGCGCAGCGAAATCGGCAAGATCGACCTCGACCGTACCTTCGAGGAGCGCGGCACGATCAATGCCAATGTCGTCAGCGAGCTCGACAAGGCCTCCGGCCCCTGGGGCGTGAAGGTGCTGCGCTACGAGATCAAGAACATCACGCCGCCCAAGGACGTGCTGCAGGCGATGGAGAAGCAGATGCGTGCCGAGCGTGAGAAGCGCGCGGTGATTCTCACCTCCGAGGGCGAGCGTGACGCCATGGTCAACCAGGCCGAAGGCGAGAAGCAGCGCGTGATCAAGGAGTCGGAGGCAAGCAAGCAGCAGCAGATCAACGAGGCGGAGGGCGCGGCGGCGGCCATCCTCGCGGTGGCCACGGCAACGGCGGAGGGACTGCGTCAGGTGGGCGCGGCGCTCGCGGACCGCGGCGGCATGGAAGCGATGCAGCTGCGGATCGGCGAGGAATACGTCAAGCAGTTCGGCAAGCTGGCCCAGGAAAGCACCACCCTCGTGGTGCCATCCAATCTCACCGACCTCGCTTCCATCATCCAGATGGCGACCAGCATCACCCGCAAGCCGGGTGGGTGAGTCGCGTTCGCGGCGGTTCCGCCCTCGCCGGCGGAACCGCCCGCCCCGGCCTCAGACCTCGTCCGAACCCTCGTTGACGCCCTCGAACAGGACCGTCGAGAGATAACGCTCGCCAGTGTCGGCGAGCATCGCGAGGATGACCGAGCCCGGCTCGGCCTTCTCCGCCAGCTTCAGCGCGGCGGCCATGCTGCCACCGGAGGAGATGCCGACGAAGATGCCTTCCTGCTGGGCCAGGGCGCGGGCCGTCTGCACCGACTCCTCATCGGTCACGGGAATGTTGTCGTCGAAGATCGTGCGGTCCAGCACGGCCGGGATGAAGTCCGGCGTCCAGCCCTG
>JBJTPC010000042.1:0-2724 GCA_046074905.1 Gammaproteobacteria bacterium | reverse complement strand
TCACGCTGGGCCCGGGCGGCATCGCTCAGCGGGTAGCGCTGGCCGACATGGGTGGACAGCACGCCTTGCGCCAACAGCGAGAACACGCGGGCGCTCCCTGCCGCGCGCTCGGCAGGCGTGGCGTAGTAGTGCCACAGCATCGGTCGGGTGTTGTAGAGGGACCCTCGCGTGGCGAGCACCCCGGGGCGCAGGTTCGTCAGCGGCGGTCCGGCATTGCCGTAGTTGACAATCAACCCCCGTCGACCGGTGGCCTCCAGCGAGGCCTCCCAGGTGTCCGCGCCGACGCCGTCGAACGTCACCCGGACGCCATCGCCGCCCGTGAGTTCGCGGACGCGCCGCCCGGTGTCCTCCTCCCGGTACAGGATGACCTCGCTGCATCCCGCCTTCAGCGCGAGATCGACCTTGGCTCGCGAGCCCACCGTGCCGATGACACGCGCGCCGACGTGCCGCAGCCACTGCACCAGCAACAGGCCGACGCCACCGGCAGCGGCGTGCACCAGCGCCGTTTGCCCGGGTTGCACGTTGGCGCAGCGCTCGACCAGGAACTCGGCGGTGCACGCCTTGAGCAGTGCCGCAGCCACCAGTTCGTCGCCCAAAGCCGCCGGGGTCAGGAACAGGTCCGCCGCGCTGACATTCCGCGCCTCTGCATAGGTGCCCGGGGTCGGTCCGAATGTACAGACGCGATCGCCCGTCGCGAACGCCGTCACGCCCTCGCCGAGGGCCTCGACCACGCCGGCCGCTTCCACGCCGAGTCCGGTTGGCAGAGCCACCGGATAGAGGCCGCGGCGCTGGGTGGTGTCGATGAAGTTGAGACCGATGGCGGTATGCCGCATCCGCACTTCACCCGGTCCCGGCGGTGGCAAGTCGCAGTCCTCGAACTGGATGACTTCCGGTCCGCCGTGGGTGGTGATGAAGGCGCGGCGGGTCATGGGGATGCCTCGGGCACCGTCGCCGCGTAGAACTCGGTCAGGTTGCCATCCGGGTCGCGAATCGCCAGCAGATCCACCTGCCCCAGCGGGGGCACCGCGACCGCAGCAGCAGCGTAGACCGGCTCGATGCCATGTGCGGCCAGGCGCCTGCGCAGCGCAGCGAGGTCGTCGACCGGATAGCGCACCGTGAGGATGCCGAGGTTGGGAGGCGAGGCATGCATCGACACATCGGTTCCCGTGAATCCCTCGAGTTGCATCATCTCGACCCGACCGGTCTCGCCGGGTACGGGTTGCAGGGCGGCGGCGGCCCGCTTCACTTCCGGCGTGAGATTGAACGGGATGCCGAAATTGGAGCGGGTTGGCGCTGCCGCCTCGCGGGCGCCGTCGAAGACCACCTCGAAGCCCAGCACCTTGGCGTAGAAATCGCGTGCCACGGGTCGGCTGCGGACCATGCGCATCGAGTTGAATGCCTGGCTGATGCGCCCGACCGGGAAGGCCGTGAAGGGCGGCGCGACACGCTCGTAGGCAGCGAGATGGATGCCGTGGGGACCGGTCAGGACCACGTTGCGCAGCACCGAACTTCCCCAGGTGAACTCCACGGGCTCGCTCTCGGCCCACCAACCGCGCGCGATGGCGTCCGTGAACAGCGCGCCGACATCGTCCGAGCGAACCATGACCGAGAAAATGCCACCGGTATCCCAGGCCCGGGTGGCAAGACGCACCGGGCGTTGCGCGACACCGGCGAAGCGCACGAGGCGCAGGCAGCCGGTGTCCACGCCCGGCGCGCAGTACCGCGCGAACTCGGCAGTCGCCGCCGCCGGCAGGCGCCAGTAGTCCAGTTCGCGCCGGTCCACCGTGCCGTGATGGGTGCGGCGCCAGCCCCCCACCTCGACGAACAGGCGTGCGGTGGCGGGGATGTCCCGGACGCTCACCACCGTCTCGGTCCAGGGACGAATCTGCTGTGCCAGGGCGCCATGCGCGGGCAGCCATCCCAGGAGCATGCCGAAGGCCCGCAGCATTGCCCGGCAGCCGGTTCCCGAGCGGGAAGAACGCGTCATCGGTGACTCTCCTTGATCGTGCACCCGGCCTGCATCCAGCGCAGGTTGATTCCCACCCGCGATGAGTCCTGCGCGGCCCAGCTGTAGGACTCGGCCCGGATGGGTTGGTCCGGTCGGTGTACGTAGAGGGTCACCACCGGATGGTTGCTGCTGCCCGTTTCCCAGGTGACATTGCGCACCCGGATGACGACCGGCTCGACGTCGGGGTCATCATGACCGACCCGGGCACGCCCTCCCTGGTCATGCAGCTCGATCCCGCGCTTGAACAACCACTCCTCGCCGCCCGCCGGTGCGGGGTTGCGCTTGCGCAGGGCGACCCAGCAGTTCACGCCACGCGCCCGCCGGAGGTCGGTGGTCGAACCGTCGGGAAACGTCAGGGTGATGGCCCGCGCATCGACGCGGGTGATGGTCCCGGGCGCACGGCAGCGACCCCGCACCCCGCTCGCCACCCATGCCGCGCCCTCCGCTCGATAGAGTCGCTGGCAGGCACCGTAATCCAGCACCAGCGTCCCGTTTTCGGTGCCCAGTCGCGCGACGTGGGGTGGATCGTGGAGTACCCCGAAGGCGTCGGGTTCGGTGATCGTCAGGCGTTCACCGTCGCGTGCGATCCGCAACGAGAACCAAGCTGGTGCCTTGCGTCCGGCCTCGCCATCGAAGTAGACCTGCTCTTCGTTGGTGAACGTGCCGGCGAAAAGCTCCACCTGCTCCGGAAGCGGCGGTGCCGCTGCCGTCAGGCC
>JBJTPC010000041.1:0-6545 GCA_046074905.1 Gammaproteobacteria bacterium | reverse complement strand
CTGCGCATCATGCGTTACAGCGCGCTGCGCATGCTCAGCAACGCCGACAGCGGCGAATTGAGCGGGGCTGCCTATACCTACAAGATCCATTGGGCCAGCTGGCGCAAGAAGCTCGGCGAGCTGGTGATGGATGTGCTGGGTCCGGCCGGCGAAATCGCCCGCGGTGCGCCCTACGACTGGCCGGAGTTGCAGGGCGTGTTCTTCTCCTCGCGCTCCGACACCATCTATGGCGGCACCAACCAGGTGCAGCGCAACCTCATCGCCGAGCGCGCGCTCGGCCTGCCCCGGGAGCCTCGCGGTACATGAACGGATTGCTCGATGGTCGCCTGATCCTCGTCACCGGTGCCGCTTCCGGCATCGGCAAGTGCACCGTGGCGGCTTGCCGCGCTGCCGGCGCCCGCGTCGTGGCGGCGGATCTGCAGCCGGTCGGGGCCATCACTGCCGCCGCCGGCCTGGGCGCCGACGATCTCGCCCTCAGCCTCGACGTCGCCGATGCCACCGCCGTGCGTGCCGCCCTCGAGGCCGTACAGGCGCGATATGGCCACCTCGACGGCCTGGTCAACTGTGCCGGCATCAACGGCCAGGGCACCATCGACCAGGTCAAGCTCGAGCAGTTCCGCAAGGTGCTGGCGGTGCACGTGGAAGGTACCTTCAACCTCACGCAGGCCGCGTTGCCATTGCTGCGCGCCGGCTCGCGCCCGGCCATCGTCAACCTCTGCAGCATCTACGGCATGACGGGCGGCCCGGCGAACCTCGCGTACAACACGGCCAAGGGCGCCATCCTGCAGTTCACGCGCTGCATGGCGGCGGACCTGGGCGCCGAGGGCATCCGCGTCAACGCGGTGAGTCCCGGCTATATCGACACGCCGATGACGTTCATGCTCCAGCACGAGGCGGCGGCGAGGATGCGCGACAAGTTCGTGCAGATGCACCTGCTCAAGCGTCCCGGGCAGCCCGAGGAGGTGGCGAGGGCCATCCGCTTCCTGCTCTCGGACGAGGCCTCTTTCATCACCGGCGCCAACCTGCCCGTGGATGGCGGTTTCAGTGCCGCGACCCCCATCCTGCCGTGAGATTCCGGGTGGGCGGACGGGGGCTTCGTGCTAGCCTTCCGCCGACCGGAGAACAACCATGAACCAGCCCAACCCGCCCAACGGCCAGGCCGAGGAGCTCTACGCCCTCGATGACGTGGACCGTCGCATCATCGCCATGCTGCGTGCCAATGGCCGCGCGACCAACCAGCAGATCGCACGCAGCCTGAAGATCGCCGCGACCACCGTCAGCGCGCGCATCCGCCGGCTCGAGCAGGCCAAGGCCATGCGCGTGGTCGCCGTTTCCGACTTCGCGGCCCTGGGATACAAGGTATTGCTGGCGGTCGGCATCGAGGTCCAGGGTCGGGCCGCGCAGGATGTGGTCCAGGAGCTGGCCGCACTGCCCGAGGTGTTCGCTGCCCACCTGGTCACCGGCGCCCGGGACATCGAGATCCTGGTTGCCCTGCACGATCTCGCCGAGCTCAAGCCCTTCATGATGCAGAAGATCACCCGCGTGAAAGGCATCCGCAGCATGTCGGCCGGCGTTGCCGCCGACATCGTCAAGTTCAACTTCGACGTGGCGCCCATCGCATGAGCACCCACGAAGTCCAGCTCGACGACCTCGATCGCCGCATCATCGACCTGCTGACCCGTGACGCGCGCGTCAGCAACCGGCAGGTGGCCACGCAGCTCGGCGTTACCGAGGGCACCATCCGCGGCCGCATCCGGCGTCTCGAGAAGGAAAACTGCATCCGGCTGACCGCGGTCACCAACGTCGCCTATCTCGGCGCTCCCAAGGTGGTGCTGATCGGCATCCAGGTGGAGCACGCCGAGCTCAAGAGCCTCTGCCAGAAGCTCGCCGCCATGCCCGATATCGGCTCGGTCATCGTCATGCTCGGCCGTTACGACATCCTCGCAGTCGGCCTGTTCAGCACGCTCGAGGAAGTGGTCGCCGTCGCGAACAACCGCATCCTCTCGCTGCCCGGCGTGCGCCACGTCGAGACCTCCATCGCCGTCAGCACCTTCAAGTACGACCACCGCGTCGCCAAGATCACTGCCGCCTCGCGGGGCGGCCATCGCGAGGCCTGATCGCAGGCATCTTCGGGGAAACATCCATGGGCCAGTTGCGTCATCCGGAAGAAACCTTCGATGTCATCGTGGTGGGGTCCGGTGCGTCCGGGCTCACCGCCGCCTTGACCGCCGCCCACCATGGCGCCAAGGTCGTCGTCCTCGAGCGCGGACATCTCTGGGGCGGCACTTCCGCGACCTCCGGCGGCACCATCTGGATCCCGAACAACCATCTCATCGGCCCGGCCGGCGGCGAGGACAATCCCGCCGATGCGTTCCGCTACATCCGCGCGCTGGCCGGCGAGGATTCGAGTGCCGAGCGCGTACAGGCCTTCGTCGATCACGGCCCGCGGATGGTGCGCTTCCTCGCCGACAGTTCCGACGTGCAGTTCGAGAGCCTCGAGTCCTACTGCGATTACCATCCCGAGTTGCCCGGTGGCCGTCCCGGATACCGCAGCATCCAGGCGCTGCCGGTGAAGTGCGACGTGCTCGGCCGCGACTTCGAGACGATGCAGCCGCCGCATCTTGCGACCACGGCCTTCGGGCGCATCAACTGGACCGCGAAGGAGGCCCGCCCGCTGATCACCCAGGCCAAGGGCGCCAAATCCATCTTCCTCAAGATCGCCGCGAAGTACTACCTCGACATCGCGCAGCGTCTCAAGACCCCGCGTGACCGTCGCATCACCGGGGGCGGTGCGCTGGTGGCACGGCTGAAGTGGTCGCTCAACCGCAGGAAGGTGCCGGTGCGCTTGTCCACCGCGCTGGTCGACTACGTGCTCGAGAACGGGCGCGTGACCGGGGTCGAGGTGGAGAGCGGGGGCTATCGCCAGCTGCTGCGGGCCACGCGAGGCGTCATCGTGGCGTCGGGCGGATTCGAGCGCAACGCGGCGATGCGGGCGCAGTACCTGCCCCAACCCACCAGTACCGACTGGGCCGGGGGCAATCCCTTCAACACCGGCGAGCCCATCGCGGCCGCGATGCGTCTCGGCGCCCGCATGCATCTGCTCGATGCCGCCTGGTGGGCGCCGTCGTACAAGTTGGCGGATGAAGACCGCGCGCGGCCGATGTTCGTGGAGCGTTCGCTGCCCGGCTCGATCATGGTGGACCAGACCGGCAGGCGCTTCTGCAACGAGGCCGCCTCCTACCACGTGACCGGCGGCATCATGGCCGAGCGGGCCGCCACCCAGGGCACCGCGCCGACCTGGTTCGTCTTCGATGCCCGCTACCGTGGCAAGTACGCGCTCGGGCCGCTGTTCCCCGGACCGCCGTCGTTCGATCGCGGCATCAAGCCCACGATGCGTGCGCTGCTCCGCCGTGCCGACACGATCGAGGACCTGGCCCGCGCCATCGGCGTGGATCCGGCCACGCTGTCGGCCACGGTGACGAAGTTCAATGCCGACGCCGCCAACGGCCGGGACACCGAGTTCGCGCGCGGCGAGAGCGCCTACGACCGCTACTATGGCGACGACGCGGTCCAGCCCAATCCCTGTCTCGCACCGCTGCTGCAGGCGCCGTTCTACGCGGTGCCGATCGTTCCCGGGGACATCGGCACCAAGGGCGGCATGCTGACCGAGGTGAACGCCCGCGTCCTGCACGAGGATGGCAGCGTCATCGAGGGGCTCTATGCGGTCGGCAATTGCGCCGCCTCGGCCATGGGCCGGAGCTACCCTGCGGCTGGCGCCACGCTCGGCCCGGGCATGACTTTCGCCTGGCTGGCGGCTCGCCACGCGCTCGGCATCGCGGACTGAGACCTTCCCGGCCGGTGCTATGCTCCGGCCCGAGGGGGAGGGTGCCGATGGACCGCAACACGAGGGGATTTGCCGCTGTCCTGGCGGTCATGGGCTGGTGGTCGCTGCTGACGCAGTTGTGGTTGACCACCACCCACGAGATGGCCGCCGGCAACGGTTTCGCCTGGGGGCTGGTGGTCTACTTCGGCTATTTCACGCTGTTGACCAACGGCTATTGCGCCCTCGTGGCCACGTCGTTCGCCCTGGGCAACCGCCTGTCGAGCGGTTGGGACCGCTGGCGGCGGCCCTGGGTCGTCACCGGCGCCATGGCGGCCATCGTCGTGGTGGGAAGCGTCTACTACCTCCTGCTGCGCCACCAGTTCCATCCGCAGGGGCTGAACTGGGTGGTGGACCGTTGCTTCCACTACGTGATGCCGGTGGCATTCGTGGCGTTCTGGTGGCGTACGGTGCCGCGGGGCGCCCTGCAATGGAGCCACCTGCCGCCGATGATGGCTTATCCCTCCGCCTATCTCGGTTATCTCATGGTGCGTGGCGAGGCGATCGGCCAGTATCCGTACTTCTTCGTCGACGTCGCACGGCTCGGCTATCCGCAGGTGCTGCTGAATGCCACCGGCATCGCGGTGGCATTCCTGTTGCTGCTGGCCGCGGCGATCCGGCTCCGTCGCTGAGGATCGCTCAGGGCTTGCCGTCCCCGGCGATGGCGCGGGCGGCGCGTCGCCCTGAGAAGATGCCATCGGCAATGGACAGGCCGCTCATGTACAGGTGCGAGGGGATGCCGACGGCGGTCCGGCCCGCGGCGTAGAGTCCGCCGACGGCAGAGCCGTCCTCGCGCAGCACCGCACCGGTGGCCTCGTCCACCACCAATCCACCCATGGTCAGCACCGTGCAGGGCAGCAGCTTGGCATCGAGCGAGATGTCCATGACGTAGTAGGGGGCGGCGAGATCGTGGATGTCTTCCCGGTCACGCCCGAACGCATCCGTCTGCTCGCCGCGGAAGGCGGCACGATTCGCGGCCAGCGTCGACGCCACGGCGGCGGCGGAACAGCCGATGATGGCGGCGATGCCGGCGGCGTCACGCGCCTTGCGCAGGCCGAACAGCATGTTCAGCCAGGACAACTGCCACTGGAACGACAGCACCTTCCACGGGATGCTCTGCTTCCAGGCCTCGCGCACCAGTTGCCGGTCCAGCAGCAACCAGGCCTTGCCGCCATGCTCCTCGCACATGGCGGCACCAATCGTTGCCCCGTAGCTCATCTCGTTGACGATGCGTTGACCCTGCGGTCCGAGCACCAACCCATGCGCCCAGGCCTCGGGCGGGTTGATGAAGCGCCAGGCCGTGCCACGGTCCATGCGCGCGGTCCGGCCACCGGCACTCTCGCCGAGGCGGATACCGGTGCCATCGTCGCCGGCGGTGCCGAGCGGCACCCCGGCGGCGTACTTCGGGCAGTGGTGCTGCAGCATGGCCCGGTTGTAGACGAAGCCGCCGGCCGCGAGCACCAGGCCGCGCCGGGCCCGCACGAAGCGCACGACCCGCTGCGTGGCCTCGATGCGTGCCGCCCGTGCGTACCAGCCGAAGGCGCGCTTCTGGAAATGCTTCGCTCCCGGCAGCATGAAGGGATAGATCGTCAGCAGCCGCTTGGCGCGCGCAAGGCACTGCTCGTGCTCGACCCAGCCGGTCGAGCCCTCGGGAAGCTGCAGCACTTTCACGCCCAGCACGTTGCCCTCACGGTCGAGCACCAGCTGGCGCGCCTCCGTCTTGCGGCGCAGCTGCAGACCTGCACGCAGTGCGGAATCGCGCAGCGGCCAGAAGATGGCGCCTCCCATGTTGACGGCGCTGCGGTTGCGGTATCCCGGATCGCCACGATGGCCGCGTGCGGCCGGCTTGGCCACTGCCCGGCTCGCCGGCAGCAGCGTGTTGTCGGAGTGGTAGAGGAAGTAGTCCAGTCCCGGATAGGAGGTCTTGCGCTTGTAGGCGGTCGGATGGAACTTCACGCCATGGGACAGCAGCCACTCGACATGGCCCGCACTCTCCGTGCAGAAGCGCAGCAGGGTCGCGTCGCTGACCACGCCCTGCGTCTCGAGCTGGAGATAGCGGAACATGTCCTCGACGGTGTCCTGCTCGCCGGCAGCCACCTGGATGCTGGTGCCACCGCCGGCATAGAACACGCCACCGCTCGCCTCGGTGGCCCCGCCGCCGAGCTGCCGGTCCAGCGCAATCACGGTCTGTCCCCGTTCGAGGCTGTCGAGTGCGGCGGCGACACCGGCACCGCCGAGGCCGACCACTACCACGTCCGCTGCCTCGTCCCAGGCCACGTCGGCGGCACTGTCCACCACCTGCGGGGCCTCGACGGCCGAATACCAGTGCTTGTCTCCGGGCTTCATGCGGGATCTCCTGCCGGCCACTGCCGCAATTCGTACTTGAGGACCTTGCCGGCGGCATTCGTCGGCAGGCTGTCGGCGAACAGCACCTCGCGCGGCACCTTGTAGTTCGCCATCTCCTGGCGGCACCAGGCGATGAGTTCCGCAGCCATGCACGTGGCGCCGGGACGCCGCACCACCACGGCACGACCGACCTCGCCGAGACGTTCGTCCGGAATGCCGAGCACCGCCACCTGCGCGACGGCCGGATGGGCACTGATCATGCGCTCGATTTCGGCCGGGTAGCAGTTGAAGCCGCCGGAGATGTACATGTCCTTCTTGC
>JBJTPC010000040.1:0-3217 GCA_046074905.1 Gammaproteobacteria bacterium | reverse complement strand
CGCACCACGCCACCGACGTCGGGCGAGACCACGATCAGATCTTCGTAGCGCTGCTTCCAGACGTCGCCGAGCAGCACGGGCGAGGCGTAGACATTGTCCACCGGGATATCGAAGAACCCCTGGATCTGGTCGGCGTGGAGGTCGACGGTGAGGACGCGGTTGATGCCCGCCGTGGTGATGAGGTTTGCCACCAGCTTGGCGGTGATCGGCACGCGCGTCGCGCGCGGACGGCGGTCCTGGCGGGCGTAGCCGAAGTAGGGAATCACGGCCGTGATGCGACCCGCCGAGGCACGACGGCAGGCATCGGCCATGATCAGCAGTTCCATCAGCGAGTCGTTGGTCGGGGGACAGGTGGACTGCACGATGAAGACGTCGCGGCCACGGACATTCTCCATCAACTCGACCTGCACCTCGCCGTCGCTGAAGCGCGTGACGTTCGCACGGCCGAGTGGCTGCATCAGGTGGCGTGCGATGTCGTGCGCCAGCACCGGATTGGCCTTGCCCGCGAACACCACCATCGAGTTCTGGTCCACGCCGCACTCCTTCGAAAATGGCTGGGGCGGGAGGGATCGAACCTCCGAATGGCGGAATCAAAATCCGCTGCCTTACCGCTTGGCGACGCCCCAAAATCCTTGCCGACCCGTCGGCCAGGGCGTCTCCCCGAGGGAGCGCACCACGAACCCGCGCCAGGCCGGCGGCAGCCCTGCCAGGCTTGCTTCCGCCTCCGACTGGTTGCGCCGGACCCCGAACACGCAGGCGCCGGTTCCGGTGAGGCGAGCCACGCCGGAGCGCTGCAACCAACCGAGCGCTGCGCGCACGGGGGGATGCAACCGGGTGACGACCGCCTCGCAGTCGTTGCGAAAGCCAGTCCCGAACACGCTGCCACGCCAGGCCTCCCCGGAGGCCCCTGCGGCGGGCAGCGCCCCGAGGGCGGCTACCGAATCGCGTATTGTGATGACCGGCGAATCCCGAGTCAAATCAGCAGCCTGGAATACCGGGCCGGTCGGCACCCCGATGCCCGGGTGGATGACCGCGAACCAGCGCTCCGGGAGGGTCAGCGGCGTCAGTTCCTCGCCGACCCCCTCGCCCCAGGCCGTCCGACCGTGAACGAAGACCGGGACGTCTGCGCCGAGACGCAGGCCCAGCGCCGCCAGGCGTGACGCGGGCCAGTGCAGGCCCCAGAGGTGGCTGAGGGCCACCAGCGTCGTGGCCGCGTCGCTGCTGCCGCCACCCATGCCAGCGCCCTCGGGAATGTGCTTCTCGACCGTGATGACCGCCCCGAGGGCGGGATCTCCGGCTGCCTCGCGCAGCACGGTGGCCGCACGGATGACCAGATCCTGCTCCGGTGGCACATGCACCAGACCGCCGCGACGCTCGAGGACCCCGTCGGACCGCGGCTCGATCGTCAGGCGGTCGCAGAGGTCGACCAACTGGAACACGGTCTGCAGCCGGTGATAGCCATCGTCGCGCCGACCGACGATGTGGAGAAACAGGTTGAGCTTGGCCGGCGCCGGCCAGACCTGCAGACCCGTCATGGCGTCACGACCGTCGGCTCGGGCACTTCCTCCCAGCGTTCGATGACCGCCCGCACCCGGAATCCCGGCCGCGCCGCACGCAACCCCGTCGGCCGACCCAGCTCATCGAACCCCGGATACTCCACTTCCCACCCGTCCTGCACGAAGCCGACGGTACCGGGCGCCGGTGCGCTCGACGGCGGGGGCGCCGGCAACCCGCGCAGCCAGGCGTCAAGCCGTCGCACCGGGAGCGAAACGCCGAAACGCGCCTGCAACTCTCCTTCAGGGTCGGCGACGGACCAGACCTGTCCGGCCTGCTCCAGCGCGGCACCGTCCGCGCCGAGGGTGACACGCACCCGGCCGAGGCCCAACGGGCCGCTGACTTCCACCTCGCTGCCCTTGCCGGTGCGTGTCCAGCGAAAGGTGCCCTGTCCACCGCCGCCGTCGAGGCGCCCCTGCGGAGCGGTCACTACCGCGAAACGCCCGGCCGCGATCCACCCCCCCTGCGGGAGCCGGGCTGCACGGTCGTTCCAGGCGGGCCCCGCCGGGGTCGATGGCGACATCGGCATCGTGGCGCACCCGGCGAGCAGGCTGCCGGCCAGCGCCAGCACCCAGCCCCGGAGGATCGACTGCGGTCGCGCCGGCGTGGCACTCCGGTGATGCATCCCGGCAATCGCTCTCAGAGTTCCTGGCCACTGAACCGCCGTGCAGCGGCGCGCAGCATCGACCGATCCTCGGGCGCGGCGCCCGCCAGCCCGTCCCGCCAGGCCTGCAGGGCCGCATCACGCTCGCCTTGTGCCCAGAGCACCTCGCCGAGATGGGCAGAGATTTCCGGCTCCGGACCGAGCGCCAAGGCCTTTTCAAGCCATTGTCGCGCCAAGGGCAACTGACCGCGGCGGTAGTAAACCCAGCCGAGCGTATCGAAATAGGCCCCCACCGGGCGCTCCGCCACGGCTTGTTCGGCCATCCGCAGCGCCAGCCCCAACTGCTCGCCGGCCAGCGCGAGCTGATAGGCGTGGTTGTTCAAGGCCTCGGGATCCCAGGGCCGGGCACGGCTGCGCGCCGCGTACCATTGCAGCGACTCGCGGTGGCGACCGACCTGATCAAGGGCGCTGGCCAATCCCTGCGACAGACCCACATGACCCGGAAAAGCGCGCAGCGCGGCCTCGGCCAGCGACACCGCCTTCGCCCCCTCGCCGGCGCGCGTCAGCAGACCGATGCGCAGCGCCAGTCCATCCATGCGCTGCTCCGGATTTTCGGCGAGGAAGCGATCGAAGCCGGAGGCGGCGGTCAGCGCATCGCCCTGTTCGCGGCGGAGCCGCCATAGCGCCGCCTGCGCGGCCAGCGCCTGCGGACCCTCCTGCAGCCGGCCATAGCGCTCTGCAGCCGCCGCCAGGTCACCGCGTGCCCGGGCCACGTTCGCCAACCCCAGGGCTCCCTCGCCTTCCTTCGGACTGAGCGTGTCGAGTTCCCCGTAGAGACGTTCCGCCTCGGCGTACCGGCCGGCACGCAGTTCCCGTCCGGCGAGCAGTCGCAGGCCAATCGCCCGCAGTCGAGGCGATTGCAGCAGATCCGCAAGGGCGGCGGCGATTTTGACCTCGTCCTTTCCGGCCAGCAGCAACTGCGCGCGCAGCAACCGCGGCCCCGGTGGCTCGTCCGCTCTGGGTTCGCCCAAGGCAGACAGCACCTCGGCGTGCTCCCCA
>JBJTPC010000039.1:0-5616 GCA_046074905.1 Gammaproteobacteria bacterium | reverse complement strand
GCCTTGATGTCGATCACGCGACGCACGCGCGTGTCGACCTCCCGTGCATCGAGCGCACCGGAGGTCTCGAGGGATACGGCGAAACCCGCATCGCAAAGAGCCGCAAGCAACGGCAGGCAGGCCTTCTGGGCCAGCGGCTCGCCACCCGTGACGCAGACATGCCGAACCTCGTGCGACCGGACCTGCGCGAGGATTTCCTCGAGCGTGGCCCATTGTCCGCCCGTGAACGAGTAAGTCGTATCGCACCAGACACAGCGCAGCGGACAACCGGTCAAGCGCACGAACACCGTCGGCCAACCAACGCTATCGGCCTCGCCCTGCAGGGAGAGGAAGATTTCGGTGAGCTTCAGCCGGAGAGGCAACACGGCCGCCATTCAGCGGCCCTTGCTGCCATCGAAGGTCGCGAGCCGGGCTGCAGCCTCCTTGGCCGCCGGTGTGCCGGGGAATTCCTGGACGATCCGTCGGAAAGTCTTGCGGGCGCCGGTCCACTGGCGCAACTCCACCTGGCAACTGCCCGCCTTCAGCAAGGCATCCGGCACCCGCTTCGACTCGGGAAATTCACGCACCAGCGACTGGAAAACCTCGAGCGCTTCGGCATGCCGTCCCTCGACGAGATGGATCTCCCCCAACCAGTAGCGGGCCGCATCACGCAACGGGCTCGCCGGGTGACGTTCCGGAAAATCCTTCAGGGCCGTGGTGGCACCGCGGTAATCCTTGGCTCTCAGGCGCGACAGGGCCGTCTGATAGTCTGCTTCGTCGTCCACAGCCACCGTCGCCGGGGAAGGCGCCGAAGGCGCGGGGGTGGCCGACTCGAGCACGGCGAGTCGACGGTCGACATCCTCATGCAGATTGCGCTGCTCGTCACCTGACTTGCGTGCGGCCTCTTGCAATTGCTCCAGTTCGCCACGCAGGGAGCGCAGCTCGGCCGACTGACGGTCCAACTGACGTTGCAGTTCCAGCAAGGACTGTGCCTGCCGCTCCACGACCGCCACCCGGCCCTCGACGGACTGCGCGCGACCCTCCACCGCCGCGACCCGCGACTCGACGGCCGTGGCCTTGAGATAGGCAGGCTCTTCCTCGGGCGGCGTCGTCTGGCATGCGGCGAGCGTAGCGCTCGCCAGCAGGACGGTCAGGCGCTTCACGGAGCGGGATAGACGATTTCGACACGCCGGTTGCGCGCCCAGGCTTCCTCGCCCTCGCCCTCCCCGCCGGCGGCCGGTTTCTGCTCGCCGAAAGTCACGGCGTCGATCTGGCCATCGCCGGCACCCGCGAGCCGCAAGGCCTTCTTGACGGCCTCGGCGCGACGCAGCCCCAGCGCGTTGTTGTAGCTGTCCGAGCCGCGTTCATCGGTATGGCCCTCAAGGCGAATCTTGAGGTTGCCGGCAGCCAACTTGCGGGCGTGCGCCGCTACCACCGGCGCGTATTCCTCACGGAGCGCCTCGCTGTCGAAGTCGAAGTACAGCACCGTGCGCCCGAGCAGTTCCGCCTCGGGATCGGGCAAGGGCTGCGCAGGGGTCAGTGCGGTCGCATCCGCGGCGGTGGTCTCGGCGGCCGGTTGCTGGACCGCCGCCGCCGGGGCCTCCTGCGCGGGGACGGCCGCCTCGGTATTGCCCGCGGGCGGCGTGGTTGGCTGTTTCGGGCAACCGGCCAGCAGCAGGGTCGAGGAAGCGAGCAACAGGAGCGGCAATCTCTTCATGGAAAACTCCTTGGGGTGGATCCGGATTTTACACGGCATGCGGGCGCCGCTCAGGGCAGGCGACCCCACGTGGGGCTGCGGATGTCGCCGCCGGCGGTCGACAGCACGGCCCGGGAACCACTGTCACCGGCAACGACCGTGAGTACGGCCCTGCCCCCGCGACGGGAGGCGAACAGCAGCCACTGCCCGTTGGGTGCGAATGCAGGAGACTCGTCGTTCGGACCTTCCGTGAGGGTGCGCAGGCCGCCGCCCACCAGATCGAGCACGCCGATACGGTAACCGCCCCCCTGCGTGGTCACCACCGCCAGCCGCGAGCCATCTGCCGACAGTTGGGGTCGCGCGTTGTAGCCACCCTCGAAAGTCACGCGGACGGGACGCCCGCCACCGAGCGGCGCCCGGTAGATTTGCGGCCGCCCGCCCCGGTCGGAAGTGAAGTACAAGGACTGGCCGTCGGGCGAAAACACCGGTTCGGTATCGATGGCCGCATCCTCGGTGACCCGCAGCAACTCGCCGGAACCAAGCGTCAACAACCAGACGTCGACATTGCCCTCGTTGCCGGCGATGGCCAGCGCCAGCCGCGTTCCGTCGGGTGCCCAGGCGGGGGCATCGTTCAAGCCGCCGCGCGCGGAGACGCGCTGTCGCTCGCCCGTACGCAAGGTCTGCACCCAAACGGCCGAACGCCCACCTTCGAAACTCACATAAGCCAGACGGGTCCCGTCGGGCGAGAACGCCGGCGCCATCAGCGGTTGGCGCGAAGTCAGGACGGTCGCGGCATTCTCCCCGTCCGCATCGGCGACCACGAGCCGGAAGGTCTGCCGAGGTGCCCGCCCCTCCACCGCTACATAGGCGATTCTCGAGGCGAATGCGCCGGGAACGCCGACGAGCTTTTCGTAGACCGCATCGGCGACCCGGTGCGCCCCGGTTCTGAGTCCGGTGAAGGTCGCCGGCTGCGACATCCCCAGCAGTCGCTCGCCCGTGGCGACGCTGTAGAGCTCGTAATCGATGGCGTACCGCCCGTTGACCGAACGCACCCGGCCCAGCAGGACATGATTGACCGCCAGGCGTCTCCAGTCGGCCCAGAGCAAGGGATCGCCGGGGGACGGACGGGACAGCAGGTCGGTTCGCGCCAGCACGGCGAAACGTCCCGAACGCTCCAGATCGGCGGCGACGACAGCCGCCACGTCGGTCGCTGGTCCGGCATTGTCGGCGAACGGCACCACGGCAATCGGCAAGGGTGCCGAGTTCCCGCGAGTGATCTGCACCACCCACTGGGCCGCCGCGGAACCGCACCAGGAACAAAGCATCAGGGCGATGACCAGCATGCCGGCGACGGACGGGATTGAAGGCTTGCGGGTCTCAGTCATCGGGAGTGAACTCCAGCACGATTTTTCTCTGGAACTGGCGCGGCTCCCGTGGCATCGGGAGCGGCGAGGCATTCATCACGGCCGAGCGCAGACTCTCGCGGACGGTCGCATCCCCATTGCATTCCTCCACCATCACGCTGACCACGGTACCGCCGGGTACCAGCGTCACACTGACACGACAACGCAGCCCGCGCCGGGCACTCGCGGGACGGTACCACTTCGCTTCGATGCGTTCGCGGAGCCGTTGGTTCCATTCTTCCAGGGCGCCGTCGACCGGTGCCACCGCCGGAGCCGCTTCGGCCAACAATTGCGCCTCCAGGGCGGCTTCCGCTGCCAGACGGTTGCGCGCGGTATCGGCAGCCGCGACCGGGGGCGGTGTGGTGGCGACGGCCTGCGCTGGACGTGCAGTGGGCGGCTCGCGGGAGGTCACCGGCGTCCGTCGTGGTGACGACTGCGCCTGCGATGGCCGGGGCGAGGGTTGAACCGACGGGCGTTCCGGTGGTGGCGGCTCGGCAACGGGTGTCGGCACGGTCGGTGGCGGGACCGCAGACCGGGAGGCCGGTCGTTGCCGCAAGGTACGCGCGTCCACCAGGACGGTCTGGATCGGCGCCACCGTGGGGGCGGGGACCGGTCGGGTCTCCACGTGGAGCCGCGCGGCCACGAGCACGAGCAACCCGACGACGCCGTGGCCCACCAAGGACCACCCGAGGGGCTTCATCGACGGCGATCTCCCGTCGGGGGATCGGTCAGGAAGCCGAGCTTGGTAGCGCCAGCGCCTTGCAGCAGGGCCATGGCCTTCACCACCTCGCCGTACGGAACGCGTGCATCGGCACGCACCAGCACCGGCACCTCCGGATCACGGCGCAGCAGCGCCGCCACCCGGCGCTCCACCTCGGCGGGCGCCAGCGCCTGCCGCGGATCGCCACCTGCATCGAGGAACAACGCACCGCGGGCATCGACCGTCAGCACCACGGGTTCACGGTCCCGGGTATCGACGGGGCGCGTGTCCGCTTCCGGCAACTCGACCTCGATGCCCGCGGTGAGCAGCGGCGCGGTAATCATGAAAATCACCAGCAGCACGAGCATCACGTCGATGTAGGGCACGACGTTGATCTCGCCGACCAATCGCCGTCTGGACCGTGGACTGCCCCGCCTGCTTCCGGTATCGCCCGCCATCACCGCGACTCAGGCCGGACGCGCCGCATGGCGCTGCAGGATCGCCGAGAACTCCTCGGCAAAGGTATCGAGCTTCACTTCGTAACGAGTGAGGCGATCGGCATAGCGGTTGTAGGCCACCACCGCGGGGATGGCGGCCACGAGACCAATGGCCGTGGCCACCAGCGCCTCGGCGATTCCGGGCGCGACCATCGCGAGCGTCGCCTGCTTGACTTGCCCGAGTCCGATGAAGGCCGTGAGGATGCCCCAGACCGTACCGAACAGGCCCACATAGGGGCTGGTCGAGCCGATGGTGGCGAGGGTGGCAAGCCCGTCCTCCAGGCGCTCCGTCTCGCGGGTCTGGACCACCCGCATGGCGCGGCGGGTCGCTTCCATGAGTTCGCCACCGTCGAGACCACCCGCCGCCTTGAGCCGCGAGAACTCACGGAAGCCGGCTTCGAACACGGCCTCGAGTCCCGTGAGATCACGACGGCGAGGTTCCGCGGCCCGGTACAGTGCCGCGAGATCACCACCGTTCCAGAACCGGCCGCCGAAAGACTCCGCCTCCACCTCCGCGGCGATGAACAACCGTTGCTTGCGCAGGATGAGGGCCCAGGAAGCCACCGAGGCCAGCACCAGTGACAACAGCACCAGTTGCACCACGAGACTGGCATGGAGGATGAGCGTCAGCACATCGAGGGTGGCAGCTGGCGGTGTTTCGTTCATGGTCAGGTTCCCGCAGGGTCGCCGGACAAGTGCCGGAGTTGCTGGTCAAACGCCTCCATCGCCGCGACGAGCGTGCGCGGCATCCGGACGGGACGCAGCGTCCGCGAGTCGATGGTCGCCGCACGGCATTCTGCGGTCGCGATCAATTCGCCGGGGGCAGTCCCGCGGTGGATGGCCTGGGTAAAGGTGCAGGTCGCACCGCGGGTTTCGGCATAGCGGGCGGTGACGACCAAGGCATCGTCATACTGCGCCGCACGCAGCCAGCGGACATTCATCTCCACCACCACGAACTGGATGCCATCGCGCTCGCGCAATTCACGCTGGTGGATTCCGGCCGCGCGCAGGTACTCGCTGCGGCAACGCTCGAAGTAATTGAGATAGATGGAGTGGTACACCACACCACCGGCATCGGTGTCCTCCCAGTAGACCCGAAGCGGCCACGCGAACGTCCCCGCCGCAGCGCTCATGGGTCCGCATCCCGGAACAGCGAGAGGGTCTGCGCGACGGGCTCCGGCACACGCAGGCCGAAATGGCTGTACGCCTGGGCCGTGGCCACCCGGCCGCGTGCCGTCCGCATCAGGAATCCCTGCTGGATGAGGAAGGGCTCGAGGACGTCCTCGATCGTGCCACGCTCCTCGCTGAGCGCCGCCGCGAGGCTGTCGACACCGACGGGAC
>JBJTPC010000038.1:0-2263 GCA_046074905.1 Gammaproteobacteria bacterium | reverse complement strand
TGCACGGCCAGGTACTCGACGATGCGCTCCTTGACCTTGTCGAGCCCGTAGTGGTCCTCGTCGAGCACGAGCTGCGCCGCGGCGATGTCGTGACGTACCTTGGAACGCTTCTTCCAGGGCGCCTTGACCAGCGCATCGAGGTAGTTGCGCACCACCGTGGCTTCGGCGCTCATCGGCGACATCAGCTTGAGCTTGCCGAGCTCGGCCTCCGCCTTCTCGCGCGCCTCCCTCGACAGCCCCGCCTTGCGGACGCACTTTTCCAGTTCGCCGAGCTCGTTGGGGGCGTCTTCGAGGTCGCCCAGCTCGCGCTGGATGGCCTTCATCTGCTCGTTGAGGTAGTACTCGCGCTGGCTCTTCTCCATCTGCTGCTTGACGCGGCCACGGATGCGCTTCTCGATCTGCAGCACCTCCATCTCGCCCTCGACCAGCGAGAGGACATGCTCGACGCGCTTGCGCACGTCGGTGATCTCCAGGACCTTCTGCTTCTCGGCCAGCTTCAGCGCCATGTGCGCGGCCACCGTGTCCGCGAGACGGCCCGGCTGCTCGATGCCGGCGAGCGAGGTGAGGATCTCGGGCGGCACCTTCTTGTTGAGCTTGACGTACTGCTCGAACTGGCTGACCACCGAGCGCACCAGCACATCGATCTCGCGCTCGTCGTAAGCCTCCACGTCCGGCAGGGGCGTGACGGTGGCGGCGAAGAAGTCGGCGGCGATGAGCTTGTCGACGGTGGCACGGGCCGAGCCCTCCACCAGCACCTTCACGGTGCCGTCGGGGAGCTTGAGCAACTGGAGGATGGTGGCCACGGTACCGATGCGATAGAGGTCATCGGCTTTCGGATCGTCGATGTCCGCCTGCTTCTGGGCCACCAGGATGATCTGCTTGTCGCCGCGCATGGCCTGGTCGAGCGCGAGGATGGACTTCTCGCGCCCCACGAACAGGGGGATGACCATGTGGGGATAGACGACGACGTCCCGCAGCGGCAGCACCGGGATCGGCGTGGGGCCGGCTTCCGGGGTGGCGGGGACGACGGCGGAGGGATTTTCGGACACGGGAAGCCTCGGGGTCGGGATGCGGGTAGACGATAGGCCGTCTAGGGTAGCCTAGTGGGGGTCACCGGGCCGTATTCAAGGGTATTCGTCAACCGGGCCGCCAGCAGATGCGAACCGGCGGCCGTCAAATGACTGCCATCCCACGCGGTCGGGGCAAAGCGCTTGCCGTCGCGCACCACCACCGGGCATTGCCCATCCGGGCAAAGCGCGTCCAGTACGGAAACGAACTCTGCCCCGGCATTCCTCACCACACGCTCCAGCGACGCATCGACGGCGCGCAATTCGGCCCACTGCGGCGGTGAACGGCGCGCTTCCGCGTCGAGGCCCAGGCCGGACTTCACGAGGAACTGCGGCAAGGTCGGGGGCCAGGTGGGAACGCTCCCCAGCACCAGCACGCGCGTCGCCGGCGCCAGTTGTCGCAGTTGTGCCACCCACGCCCCGAAACGCGCCACGTCCGCAGACTCTCGGTAGTGTGACCAGGCCGCGTGCAACACCACCGCGCGGGGCTGCTGCCGCCGCACTTGCTCGAGGATGTGGCGATTGATCTCCTCGCAATGGGACTTCACGGCACGCACCCCGGGCATGGGGGGGCAGCTGGCGGCAGTCCATTGGGCCACCGTGCCGTAACGGGCTCGAAGGGCGGGGGATTCGCGCAAACCATACGACAGTGCCGCAGCGTGGGAGTCGCCCCAGACCACCAGACCCTGGCCCACGCTTCCGTCCGGCAGGCCACATGACGCCGCGAAATCGCCGGCACGCTGGTCCTGCATCAACTGGCAGCGGAAGCTGCGTTGCACGGCCCTGTAGTCGTATTGCTGGTAGGCGACGACGGCACGCTCGGTGGTGGACAGCCGCGTGGCGAAACCCTCCCCCTTCACCAGCACGAGGCCGACGCCGATGAAGAACAGGCTCGCCACCGCGGCCTGCGTGAAGACTTGCCGCCGCGTGAAGCGGTGTCGGTCACGGTACGGCGCCTCGACATATCTCCAGCTGAGGGCGG
Organism: Gammaproteobacteria bacterium; assembly: GCA_046074905.1. GTDB lineage: Bacteria > Pseudomonadota > Gammaproteobacteria > Steroidobacterales > Steroidobacteraceae > CAIOHZ01. The sequence continues at coordinate 214 of JBJTPC010000038.1, read as the reverse complement.
CGAGGCCCAGGGCAGCGAGTGCCAGCGCAGCCATCAGGCCGGCGGAAGGTTCGGCGACGCTGGCATGACGGGCGAACGCAAACAGCGGCTGGTGCCACAGGTAGGCGCTGTAGCTGATCAGTCCCACCGCCACCAGCGGACGCCAGCCGAGACAGCGACCCAGCAGCGTGTGCTCCGTGGCACAGGCGATGAGCAGGGCGGTGCCGACCGTGGG
>JBJTPC010000037.1:0-3833 GCA_046074905.1 Gammaproteobacteria bacterium | reverse complement strand
GGAACGGTTGGTGAATGAACCCACCGCAGCCGCGCTGGCCTACGGCCTCCAGCAACGTGCCACGGAAACCCGCTTCCTGGTGTTCGACCTGGGCGGCGGTACCTTCGACGTCTCGATCCTCGAGCTGTTCGAGGGCGTGATCGAGGTGCGGGCGAGCACTGGCGACAACTTCCTCGGCGGTGAGGATTTCAACGGGATGATTGTCGCGCACCTCTTCCGGCAGTTCGCCCCTCGGCTCGGGGTCGAGCGCCTCGATGCCGATCCGAAACTGCAGGAGGTCCTGCGGGCGGCGGCGGAGCGCGGTCGACGCCAACTCAGCGCCGCGGACAGCATCGAGTTCCAGTTCACGTGGCGGGGCGAGAGTCACCGTCTGGCGGTGACACGCACGGAGTTCGAGCACTGGGTCGAGCCACTGCTGCAGCGTCTGCGCCAACCGGTATTGCGCGCGCTCCGCGATGCCGGCATCAAGGCAGCCGATCTTGCGGAGGTGGTGCTGGTCGGGGGAGCCACCCGCATGCCGATCGTGCGCCAAACCGTCGCACGGCTGTTCGGGCGCTTTCCGTCGCACGGGATCGACCCGGACGAAGCCGTGGCGCTGGGGGCCGCCGTCCAGGCCGGCCTCAAGGCGCGCGACCAGGCCCTGCGGGAAGTGGTCCTCACCGATGTCTGTCCCTACTCGCTGGGTGTCGAGGTGGCCGACAAGCTGCCCGATGGCTCGACCAAGGCGGGCATCTTCGAGCCGATCATCGAACGCAACACCGTGGTACCCGCCAGTCGCGTGAAGCGCTTCTACACCATGCACGACCATCAGCGCGAGGTGCTGGTGCAGGTCTTCCAGGGCGAGTCGCGCCAGACGGCCCAGAACGTCGCACTCGGCAGCCTGCGCATCAAGCTGCCGCCGGGCAAGACCGGGGCCGCGGGCTTCGATTGTCGCTTCACTTACGACATCAATGGCCTGCTCGAGGTCGACGTCGACCTGGTGGAAACCGGCCGCCGCGAAACCCTCGTGTTGTCACGCGGCGAAGCCGAGGATCGCGCCACGGACCCGACGCTATTGGCGGCCCGTCGTGCCATGCTCGATGCGCTCAAGATCCATCCGCGGGACCAGGCGGAGAATGCCGCCGTGATGGCCCGGGCCCATCGCTGCTTCGAGGAGGCCCTGGGCCCGATGCGCGCGGTCATCAGCCAGTGGATTTCCGGTTTCGAGGAAATCCTGAACGGTCAGGACCCGCGCGAAATCGCCGAGGCTCGCCAGCAATTGCAACGGCGGCTTGACGAGATCGAGGGGGAGACCTTCCTGTGAGCCACTGGCCCTGGGATCGCCTCCAGCTGGAGCCGACGGCGGACACCATTGCCATCCGGCGTGCCTATGCGCGTGAACTTCGCGGTGTCCACCCCGAGGAGGACCCGCAGGGTTTCCAGGCGCTGCGGGAGGCGTACGAACGTGCCCTGCAGGAATCACGCTGGCAGAACGTCGAGGTGCCGGAGGATGAAACGGAGGCCGCGCCGTCTCCGGGCGAGGAGCAGCCGGAGCAAGCGCCCGCGGCAGGACCGGCCACCGGGCACGACGAGGCGGGGGACCCGGAAGCGACCGACGCACCGGTCCCGCCGAGCACCCCCAAGGATCCCGCCCGTGCGGCGATGGCGGATGCCCTGGCCAACTTGCTGGCAGCCCTGCAGTTCCACGAGGCGGATTCTGCCCACGTAGCGTCGCGGGTGGATGCCGCCCTCGCCGCCCTCGCCGGCCTGACCGTCGACGATGCGGACCGTTACACGGAGTGGCTCGGCGAGGAACTGCTGCAGTTGGGTCCGGCGGGCCTCGGCCACCTCGAGAAATTCCGACGCCAGTTGGGATGGGAAAGCGACGATGCCCTCGATGAGCCCGGCACCCTCCGCTACCGGGTGATGCAGCGTCTTTCCGGCGAGGACTTCCTGCGCTCCGTGCGCATCCCGAACTCGCCCCTTTATCCGGCCTGGCAGTTGCTGACCGAAGCTTCCGCCTGGCGACGCACCCTGCGACTCATGCGACGCCCCCGCCTGGCGAACCAGGCCCGGGAGCTCTTCGTGCGGCTGAGTTGGGATCTTCCCACGGCCATTGACGAGCTGCCGCCGGCCTCGGTGGCCTACTGGAATGCATGGATGGATCGTGGCGTCTGGCGTCCCTGGGTGAACAACTTCATCGTCGCCAGCCTGCTGTTCGCCTTGCTGGCATGGGTGGGTGAAGGTGAACCCGGTGCACCCTTGTTCTGGGGCACCGTGGCACTCGCCATCGCTGCGGCGGGTGCGTTCTGGCTGTTTGCAATCGAACGACCCTCACGGCGTGAATTGCCCCTTCCCGACTGGCTCCGACCGGGCGCCGCCATCGGGGTATTCGTGTGGCCCTTGCTCGTCGCCTTCGCCGAGCCCTTGCCCGCCCGACTCGGCTGGTGGGCAATCCCCGTGTTCCTCCCTGTGGCCATCGGGGGCTGGTTGCTGGCGCTCACGCGGCAAGGCAGCCGCGAGCGTGGCCAGAATGTCACCCCCATCCGCCACTCGCTGATGATGAACCTGACCTGGACCCTGGGCGTCATGCTGTGGCTGGCGGTGGTGGCTTCCGGCGATCACGCGCTGGCGGCCCTCCTCTCGCCCACCCTGATTTTCCTCACCGCAGGCAGCGTGCTGGCCGTTGCCTCGGTCAACGGCGAGGCCGCCTGGTGGTGGGAGGAGTTGGCTTTGCGAACCCGCCGGCAGGGGCTCCTGCTGGCGGCAGTCTGGACGTTGATTCTCGGCGGCTGGTTCGCCGTTCCCGCACTCTGGGAGTTGGCGCCCGGGGTCTGGCTGATGGCGTGTACGCTCACGTCCCTTGCCGCCCGCTCGCTGCTGATGCCCAGTGGCGTGCTGATGCCATTCCGGGGATGGCTGGGTGCGGGAGCAGGGCTGGCTGGTTATGTCCTTGGCATGGTCATCGCCCAGGACCGATCGGCCATGACCTATGCCGCGCCTGCCGTCGGCCTGCTCGGGCTGGCGATGTTCGAGTACGCGCAGAGCGCCTGGCACTTGCGCCGGAGCGAACTCCGCCGGGAAGACTGAACGTCGGGAATGGTGAGCCGGGTGGGGATCGAACCCACGACCAACGGATTAAAAGTCCGATGCTCTACCGCTGAGCTACCGGCCCACTCTGCAGGCGGCGCAGTATAGCCGATGCAGTCCGCGATCGAACGACCGTCAGGCAGTTCCGTTGCGGTTCAGTCGTCGACGTAGCGCGTCCTGTCCTGAACACCGGCGACCAGGAATCCCTCGCGACGCAAGCGGCAACTGTCGCAACGGCCGCAGGCCAGGCCCTCGGGCGAGGCCTGATAACAGGACACGGTGAGCGCAGGGTCCACGCCCAGTGCGGTCCCCGTGCGGATGATGTCTGCCTTGGAGAAATGGATGAGCGGCGCGCGGACCCTGAAATGCGGGGTGGCGCTCTCCACACCCGCCTTCGTCGCCAGGTTCGCGAGGTGCTCGAACGCCGCCACGAAAGCCGGGCGGCAGTCCGGATACCCGGAGTAATCGACAGCGTTCACGCCGACCCAGAGCTCCGTAGCGCCGACCACCTCGGCCATGCCAAGTGCCAACGCGAGAAAGACGGTGTTGCGTGCCGGCACGTAAGTAACTGGTATACGACTGTCGAGGGGCTCCGCATACCGGCCGCTCACGGGGTCCGGGATGCTCTCCGGCACGGCGATACCACGATCGGTCAGCGCCGAGCCGCCGAGTCCCCCCGTATCGATCCGCATCACGCGATGTTCAACCGCACCCAGTGCGGCGGCAAGGCGCGACGCCGCCACCAACTCCGCGCGGTGGCGCTG
>JBJTPC010000036.1:0-5452 GCA_046074905.1 Gammaproteobacteria bacterium | reverse complement strand
CCCGCACCAGGCGCTCCGGCGAGGTCGACAGGACCGTCAACCCCGGCAAAGCGGCCAATCCGGCGAAGGGACCGGGATTGGCTTGGCGCAGGCGCCGGTACAAATCGGCGGGGGATTCTGCCGGAAGCAAGCGGGTCTGCCACGCGCGCGAGAGGTTTGCCTGATAAACCTCACCAGCCGCAATGGCGTCCAGCGCCGCGGTCACGGCGCTGGTGAAACGCTCGGGATCATCCTCGAGCACGTCGCGTGCGCTGGTCGCAGCGCCCGGCGGCAATGATCGTTGCCCGGCGGCTGCCACCACCCGCTCCAGGATGTCTTGCGCCAGATCGGCATGGCGCGGGAGCGCGACCACCTGAACCTTGCCGGTGGACCGCTCGTGCACCACCGCACCGGCAATCGGCATCAGGCAGGCGACAAGATCGTTCTCCCGCAGTGGCAAGCGGAGCACCGGTTCCACTTCCGCCGCCAGTTCGTAGGCCGCATAGAAGAAAAAACCACCCACGAACGGCAGCGACCCACGATCGATGGCACCGTGACGGACCCGGGCCGCCGCCACGGCGGCATCGAGTGTTCCGAGGATTCGCGTGGCCGGCAGCTTGCCCGCGGCCGCCTCTGCGGCGGAAACACGGAAGGCCAGCACCGGTTCGGCGTCTTCCGGCGGCCGGAACAGCAGCCAGTCATACTGGGCGCTGGCGCCCAGCGCGGGCGCCGCCGTTTCCAGCAGTACCGGGAACAACGCCGGATTCCCCTGGTGCAGGGCCAGGAGGTCCAGACCGTCCTGACCGACGGGGACCTCCAGCGCCACCGCCGGCCCGGTTGCGACCATCGAATCAGCAGCGCTTGAAGACGAGGCTGCCGTTGGTGCCACCGAACCCGAACGAGTTCGACAACGCCACCTGCAGCTTCGCCTGGCGGGAGGTCTGCGGCACGTAATCGAGATCGCAATCCGGGTCCGGATTTTCCAGGTTGGCCGTTGCCGGAATCACCTGGTCACGCAGGGCGAGCACCGAGAACAGCGCCTCGACCGCACCGGCGGCACCGAGCAGGTGTCCGGTGACCGACTTCGTGGAACTGACGGCCACCCGGTAGGCGTGATCGCCCAGCGCACGCTTGATTGCCAGGGTTTCCGCCTTGTCACCGAGCGGCGTGGAGGTGGCGTGGGCGTTGATGTAGTCCAGTGCGGTGGCTGCCAGGCCGGCATCGCGGAGCGCGTTGACCATGGACAGGCGTGCCCCCTCACCGTCCTCCGGGGGCGAAGTGATGTGGTGGGCGTCGGCGCTCATGCCGAAGCCGACCAGCTCCGCATAGATCTTCGCTCCGCGAGCGGTCGCATGCTCCAGCGTCTCGAGTACCAACGCACCGGCACCGTCCGCCATCACGAAGCCGTCGCGGTCACGGTCCCAGGGACGACTGGCGGCCGCCGGATGGTCGTTGCGCTCGGACAGCGCTCTGGCCTGCGCGAACCCGCCGAGAGCCAGCGGTGTGGTGGCCATCTCGGCACCCCCCGCGACCATGACGTCGGCATCGCCATACTGCAGGGTGCGGTAAGCAAGACCAATGGCGTGGGTGGAGGTGGTGCAGGCGGAAACCACGGCCAGATTGGGACCACGGAATCCGTAGTTGATCGAGACATGGCCGGAAATCATGTTGATGATGCTTGCCGGCACGAAAAACGGCGAAATCTTCTTGGGCGAGTGACCGCCGCCGACGTACTTCTCGTAGGTGTCGGAAATGGTCTCGAGGCCGCCGATACCTCCGCCCATCATCACGCCGTACCGTGCAGCGGCATCACCCTCGATCCGCTCGATCCCGGCGTCGCGCAAGGCCTGCGTTGCCGCGGCAATGCCGTACTGCATGAAGGCGTCCATGCGGCGCGCCTCCTTCGGGGAGATGTAGTCGTCGAGATTGAGCCCCTGCACCTCGCCCGCGAAGCGGGTCGGGAAGTTGCTGGCATCGAAACGCTTGATGGGCGCGATGCCGCTCCGCCCGTTGAGGACGTTGTCCCAGGCCACATCGACCTGCGACCCGACCGGGGACACGATGCCGAGACCCGTGACGACGACCCGGCGCCTGGAGGAAGGATGGGACACGAAGACCTCCGCAGTTGCGGTGACGGGCGGGAACATCCGCCGTGACTGGTAACACGTGGGCCCGTGGCCGGCCCATGGAAAAGGGCCCGGGATTCCCGGGCCCTGCCATCAAGCGCGGGCCGGGGTGACCCGGCCCCAGGCGGGCCTCAGCCCTTCGCCTGATGCTCGACGATGTAAGACACCGCCTGCGCCACGGTGGTGATCTTCTCGGCATCCTCGTCGGGGATTTCGGTTTCGAACTCCTCCTCGAGCGCCATCACCAGTTCGACCGTGTCGAGCGAGTCGGCACCGAGATCGTCGACGAAGGAAGCGTCGGTCGTGACCTCCTCTTCCTTGACCCCCAACTGCTCGGCGACGATCTTCTTGACCCGTTCTTCAACGCTGCTCATCGTCTGTTTGTCCTCTGTGGGTAACAAGAGCGGGCACCCCGTGTGGCTGGCCCCGGCCTGTCAAAACGGCGCTAGTTTAAGGGAACCCCTTGCCAATCGCCACCTTGCCAACGAACCGGCGGGTATTCTGCCATACCCGAAGTCGAGGTAACTGATTGATTTGACGAAAAATTCACGCCAAGGGCGAACCGCGGAAAGGCTGCTCCGACGCCCCCCTGGCGACGCCTCAGGGCATCAGCATGCCCCCGTTCACGTTGAGGGTTTCACCAGTGACATACCCACCCCCCGGTCCGGCGAGGAACAGGACCGCCGCGGCGATGTCCGCCGGATCGCCGAGGCGTCCGAGCGGAATCTGGTTGGCCATGAAGGCGCGCTGCTCGTCATTGAGGGCGCGGGTCATGTCGGTATCGATGAATCCGGGAGCCACCACGTTGACCGTGATGTTCCGGGAGGCGACCTCCCGTGCCATCGACTTGCTGAACCCGATGATGCCGGCCTTGGCCGCGGCATAGTTCGCCTGACCGGCATTGCCCATCAAGCCGACCACCGAAGCGATGCTGATGATCCGGCCGTGCCGGGCCTTCATCATTCCCTTTAGCACTCCCTTGGAGAGCCTGAATACGCTGCTCAGGTTCGTGTCCAGGATCGCGTGCCAGTCATCGGGCTTCATGCGGAGCAGCAACCCGTCCCGGGTGATTCCCGCATTGTTGACCAGGATCAGGACCGGACCCTCGTTGGCTTCGATGTCTGCCAGCAGCGCGTCGACCGAGGCGGGATCGGCCACGTCCAGCACCGCGCCACGTCCACGGAGTCCTTCGGCAGCCAGCGCCGCCTCGATTTCGGTCACGCCCGCCTCGCGGGTCGCCGTACCGACCACCACGGCGCCCGCCCGGGCCAGCGCCAGCAAGCAGGCTCGGCCGATGCCGCGAGTGGCACCGGTGACCAGCGCCACCTGGCCGGCGAGCACCTGCGGCACCGCGGCGTGATGGGAGGAAGTGGCGTGCGATGTTGCGGTCATGGTCTGGGGGTCCTTCACGAGGCCTGGCCGAGCGCCTCGCGCAGGGAGGCTGGGTCTTCCACCGCCACCATGGCGATGTCCTTGTTGCGGTCGATGCGGCGGTTCATGGAAGTCAGTACCTTGCCCGGGCCACACTCGATCAGGCGCCGGGTACCTGCCCCGAGCAGGTCCTGGACCGTCGCCGTCCAGCGCACCGCCCCGTACAACTGGCGCACCACGTTGTCGCGAACCGACTCGGGGCTGGTATGGCGCCCGAGTCCAATGGCATACACCTCGCAATCCGGAGCGTGAACGGCCATGCCGGCGAGTTCAGTGCGGAGCCGTTCACCGGCCCCGCGCATCAAGGAGGAGTGAGCCGGTACGCTGACCGGGAGCAATGCCGCTCGTTTCGCGCCACGCGCCTTGCAGGCCTCGATGGCCCGCGTGACCGCCGCGGCATGGCCCGCGATCACCACCTGCCCCGGGGTGTTGAAATTGACGGCCTCCACGACCTCCCCTTGCGCCGCTTCGGCACAAGCGGCCTCGATACCCTCGTCTTCGAGTCCGAGGATTGCCGCCATCGCGCCCGCCCCCTTGGGGACCGCCTCCTGCATCACCCGACCGCGGAACTGGACGAGTCGGATGGCGTCGCGGAAACCGAAAGCCCCTGCCGCGGTCAGCGCGGTAATCTCGCCGAGGCTGTGACCTGCCATCCGTGCCGGACGGGCACCGCCTGCCGCAAGCCACGCCCGCCAGGTGGCGATGCCGGCCGCCAGCATGGCGGGTTGGGTACGTTCCGTCTCGTCGAGCGATTCCCTGGGGCCTTGCTGCACCAACTCCCAGAGCGAGTAGCCCAACACCTCGCTGGCCTCGTCGAATGTCGCCCGAACCACCGGAAAGTCCGCAGCCAGTGCTGACAGCATGCCGACCGACTGCGATCCCTGTCCCGGGAACACGAGGGCCAATGCCGTATCGACGGGGACGCTGCTCATCGGGTCGCTGCTCCATGAATGGCGGCCCGCGGGGCCTCGAAAGGCGAATTATAGCGGCATGGGGCACATCTCCGGGAAACGCGCCTTTGCTATAGTCGGCGCGGCCAGCCTTACTGCGCACGACGAGGACGCTTCGATGCACGCAATCCCCCACGCCACTCCCCGCTACCGCCCCGACTCCCTCCGGGGCTTCACGCTGATCGAGATTCTCGTGGTGGTGGTCATTCTCGGCATCCTTGCGGCACTGGTCGCACCCCAGGTGTTCGGCAAGATCGATGAAGCCCGGGTTGTCAAGGCACGCCAGGATATCCGGGCTTATGGTGCCGCGTTGGACCTCTACCGTCTGGACAACTTCCGCTATCCAACCACCGACCAGGGACTGGACGCACTGGTGACCCGTCCTGCCGACGCGAAGAACTGGCGCCCGGAGGGCTACGTGAAACAACTCGGCAAGGATCCCTGGGGCAACGACTACCAATATCTTGCGCCCGGCACCCGTGGGGGCGCCTACGACCTCTACTCCCTGGGACGTGACGGCGCTCCGGGGGGCGAGGAACTCGATGCCGACATCGGTAACTGGGACAACCAGTAACTTGCGACGGTCTCGGGGTTTCACCCTCGTCGAAATCCTGGTCGTCATCGTCATCATCGCAGTGATGACGGCGGCGGTGTTGCTGTCGGTAGGCGTTGCCGGCGAGGACCGCGAGCTGGAAGACGAAATCGACCGTTTCGCCAGAAGCGCCGAGGTGGCGCTTGAACAGGCGCAGCTGGAGGGCCGGGACTACGGCTTCCGCTTCAGTCGGCGCGGCTGGGAAGTGCGCGCACTGGATGGCAGAACCGGGGTGTGGCGGGAAATTGCCGATGATCGTCTACTCGCGCCGCATGGGATCCCGGAGGGACTCGAACAGACCCTGGAGGTCGAGGGACGCCCGCTGGTCCTGAAGCCGGCGGAGAAGATGACCGAGGTGGAGCCGCCGCAGGTCA
>JBJTPC010000035.1:0-3215 GCA_046074905.1 Gammaproteobacteria bacterium | reverse complement strand
ACGATGGCGACCTCGATGACCAGGTCGTAGTAGTTGCGCGGACGCAGCCGCGGCAGCATGGCCATCTGCGCCCGCGACTCGATCTGGAACACCCCGACCGTATCGGCGCGGCAGATCATGTCGTAGGTCGCAGGATCCTCGGCAGGTACATCGGCCAGCGTGAACGGACGCCGCTCCCAGCAACTGATGAAGGCAAGCGCACGCCGGAGGGCGGTGAGCATGCCCAGTGCCAGCACGTCCACCTTCAGCAGGCCCAGTTCGTCGAGATCATCCTTGTCCCACTGGATGACCGTACGCTCGGGCATGGTGGCGTTTTCCACCGGCACCAGTTCCTCCAGCAGGCCACGGGAGATCACGAACCCGCCGACATGCTGCGAGAGATGGCGCGGGAAGCCGTCCAGGGCAGCCACCAGATCGAGCAGTCGCCGTACCTGTGGATTGTCCGGGGACAGGCCAGCCTCGCGGATACGTTCGGCATCGATGGCACGGCCATCCCATCCCTGCAGCGAACGCGCCAGCCGATCCACTTGTGTGCCGGCGAATCCGAGCGCCTTGCCGACATCCCGGATCGCACTGCGCGGGTGATAGGTGATGACGGTCGCCGCCAGTGCCGCGCGCTCGCGCCCGTACTTGTCATAGAGGTACTGGATTACCTCCTCGCGCCGCTCGTGCTCGAAGTCCACATCGATGTCGGGGGGCTCGTTGCGCTCGCGCGAGATGAAGCGCTCCACCAGCAACTGCAAGCGGGCCGGGTCCACTTCCGTGACACCCAGCGCGTAGCAAACCGCCGAGTTGGCGGCAGAGCCACGGCCCTGGCAGAGGATCTGCCGGCTGCGCGCGAATGCGACGAGATCCTGCACGGTGAGGAAGTACGGTTCATAGGCGAGATCCGCGATAAGGGCCAGTTCGTGCTCGATCTGCGCACGCACCTTGGGGGGCACACCGCCAGGGTAGCGCCGCTGCAGTCCCTCCTCGGTGAGTGCACGCAGCCAGCGGGTCGCGGTATACCCGGCGGGGACGAGTTCCGCCGGGTATTCGTAGCGCAGTTCGTCCAGCGAGAAGCGGCAGCGCTGTACCACCTCCAGGGTGGCCTGCAGCAAGGGAGCCGGGTAGAGCTTCGCCAGACGAGCCAGCGGTCGCAGATGCCGCTCGCCGTTCGGGAACAGCGCCTGTCCGGCCGCCGCCAGCGGCAAGCGCAAGCGGATCGCGGTCAAGGTGTCCTGGAGTGCCCGTCGCTCCGGCCGATGCATGTGGACATCGCCACAGGCCACGCTGGGCAGGCCTTGGCTGTTGGCAAAGGCAACCCTTTCCCGCAGCAGGCGTCTGTCCTGGCCGCCCCCCAGCAGTTCCACGGCCAGCCACAGGCGCCCCTCGAAATGCTCCCGCAGGAACCTGGCCTGGGCCACCGACTCCACCGCCACCCCGGCAGCCGATGGCAACCAGAGCAACAGACAATCATCCAACGGGCGTTCGAGGTCCTGCAGGCACAGCCGATAGGTCCCCTTGACGGCAGCACGCCGCCCTGCGGTGATGAGGCGGCACAGTTGCCCATAGCCACGCCGGTTGGTCGCCAGCAGCACGCAACGCAGCCCCTCGACGAGGCGGAATTCGCTGCCGATGACGAGCGGCAGGCCACAGGCCTTGGCCGCGCCATGGGCGCGTACCACGCCAGCCACGGAGCACTCGTCCGTCAGCGCCAGCGCCGCATAGCCGAGCTCGTGGGCACGCTGGACCAGTTCCTGCGGATGGGAGGCTCCCCGCAGAAAGCTGAAGTTCGACAGGGCGTGGAGTTCGGCATAGACGGACACGATGCCCTACCCGAAAACGCCATGCAGCCACCAACTGCCGGGTTCCACCTCGCCGCGTTCGCGGTAGATCCACAGCCTTACCCCATCGGTGCGCAGCACGATGTAGTAGTCACGCTGTATCTCGGCACCGTCCCACCAGCCGGTCTCGAGGCGTTCGGGGCCACTCTCGGCCGTCAGGGCGCCTTCATGCCAGGGCTGTCCTTGTCGCACCATCAGGCGCTGCGGTACGGGCAGCAGCCATAACGGACGTGGCGGGGAATGATCGGCGGGTACCACCTCAGGCCGTGGCTGGAGATGGGGTCGTGTCCGCCGCCAGGCGGCCTCGGGCCGGTGTTCCGGTACCAGGCAAACGCCCTGTACCGTTTCCTCGCCGAGACGGGCGCGCAGCCGATCCAGCAAGGCTTCCGCGGCTCCCGGCGGGGAATCCGCGATTGTCCCGGGCAACTGGCCGGACTCCGGATGCAGCGGCACCAGCACCCCGGAACGCAGGCGCACTCCGCAGACCGGCGCCGGCAAGGGCAGCCGCTCAAGCCGTTCACGCAGCAGGAGACCCAGACGCTCCGCCGCAGCCGCCGGCGCAGCCAGCCCCAGGGAGACCGTGGTGAGTCGTGGCGATGGACAACCCTCCCGGTCATCCGCCAACAGGCCGGAAGGGCGATGTCGCAGTTGCAACACGATGCCGGACACGCCGGCCCCCCGGGACCGCAGGAATCGCTCGAGGGCTTGCAACAGGGACTCCGCCGCCGGCCACAGGCCGGCGATGCTGGTGGCCTCGGCCTCGAATTCCATTCCATCCACGAAACGTTCCGGCAGCACGGTACGGGCGCGCGGCGCGGGCCGATGCCCCATCACCTGTTCCAGTTCCTCGGCCAGTTGGGGACCATAACGGCGCGCCAGGCCCTCGCGTGGCAACCGCAGGACCTCACCCACCTGGCGCAGCCCGGCCTCGGCCATGCGCTCGCGCAGGACTGGCGACCATCGGGTGACCGACAACGGCAGCGCCGCCACCGCCGCTGCCAACGCACCCCAGGCCGTCAGGGCCCGGACCGGTGCTCCCGGTACGGCGGCCCGGGCGCACCACAGGGCCGAGAGCGGCGTCGGGGTCAAGGCCAGGCTGGCCGTCAGTCCCTCGCGGGCCAGTGCTTGCCGCCAGCGTGCCAGCAAGTTCCGGCTGCCCCCCAGCAACCGCAGACTGCCCCGTACTTCCAGCAGCAGGGCATCGGGAGGTTCCAGACTCACCCACGGACTGAACTGCGTGGCCAACCTGGCCAGCCGCTGAAGCGCCTGCCGCTCCAATCCCGGCTGCCGGGGCAGAGCTTCCAGTCTGGCGGCCAGGGCATAGGCCGCTGTCAGGCCATGCCCGGGCTGGATACCCAGGCGCGCTGCCAGGGCATCGACCGCCATCAC
>JBJTPC010000034.1:0-5899 GCA_046074905.1 Gammaproteobacteria bacterium | reverse complement strand
CTGAAGAAAAGGGTGTCGATCCCGCCGCGGTCGCTGGCAGTGGCAAGGACGGACTGGTCACCAAGCAGGATGTCGCCAAGTCGCTGGTCGCAACCGCCCCGGCGGCTCCGAAGGCGGCTGCTGTTGCCGCATCCAGCACGGCCGCGCAGCGGGCAGGCCGCACGGAACAGCGTGTTCCCATGACCCGGTTGCGGGCGCGCATCGCCCAGCGATTGGTCGAGGCGCAGTCGACCCAGGCCTTGCTCACCACCTTCAACGAGGTGGATCTCAAGGCGCTCAACGAACTGCGTACCCGCCACAAGGACCGTTTCGAGAAGGCCCACGGTGTGCGCCTCGGTTTCATGTCCTTTTTCGTCAAGGCTGCAGTCGAGGCCTTGAAGAAGTATCCCGTCATCAACGCCTACGTCGACGGCAACGACATCCTCTACCACGACTACTACGACATCGGTGTCGCGGTTTCCACGGAACGTGGCCTGATCGTGCCGGTGCTGCGTGACGCAGACCAGCTGGGTTTCGCCGACGTCGAGAAGGCGGTGGGCAATTTCGCCACGCGGGCACGCGAGGGCAGCATCACGCTGGAGGAGTTGACTGGCGGGACATTCAGCATCACCAATGGCGGGGTGTTCGGCTCGCTGCTGTCGACGCCGATCGTCAACGCCCCGCAGAGCGCGATCCTCGGCATGCACAAGATCCAGGAGCGGCCCGTGGTGGTCGATGGCCAGGTCGTGGTGCGGCCCATGATGTACCTCGCGCTGACTTACGATCACCGCATCATCGACGGCAAGGAAGCCGTGCAGTTCCTGGTGACCCTCAAGGATTGCCTCGAGGATCCTTCACGTCTGCTGCTGGGAGTCTGAGTCATGGGCAAGCACTACGACGTCGTGGTCATTGGTGGTGGCCCGGCGGGTTACCCGGCGGCGATTCGTGCCGGACAGAATGGGCTCAGCGTGGCCTGCATTGACGGCTGGCAGAACCGCGACGGCAGCTATGCTTTCGGCGGCACCTGTCTCAACGCCGGCTGCATTCCCTCCAAGGCGCTGCTCGAATCCAGCGAGCTGTGGCATCGCGTGCATGGCGAGTTCGCGGCCCATGGCATCTCGGTGCAGGGAGCGGCCTTCGACCTTGCCCAGATGCAGAAGCGCAAGGCGGGCATCGTCAAGACGTCCACGCAGGGCATTCTCGCGCTGCTCAAGGCGGCCAAGGCGGAAGCCCTGACCGGTCGCGGGCAGCTGCTGCCGCCGGAGGGCGACGTGCATCGCGTGGAGTTCACCGCTCCCGACGGTACGCGTGACGTGCTGACCGCCGCCAACGTGATTCTCGCCTCCGGTTCGGAGCCCTTCGAGTTGAAGAGCGCCCCGTTCGACGGCGAGTCCATCATCGATTCCTGGGGTGCTCTCGACCTCGCCGCAGTGCCCAAGCGCCTGGGCGTGATCGGTGCCGGTGTCATCGGTCTCGAACTCGGCAGCGTCTGGCGGCGTCTGGGCGCCGAGGTGGTGGTGCTGGAAGCCATGGAGCAGTTTCTCGCCATGGCGGATGGGGCGGTGGCCAAGGAGGCGGCACGTCACTTCAAGAAGCAGGGACTCGATGTCCGGCTCGGTGCCAAGGTCACGGGTGCGGTGGCTGGCGCCGAGGGTGTCACGGTGAGTTACACCGATGCCAAGGGCGAGCAGTCGTTGGTCGTCGACAAGCTCGTGGTGGCCATCGGCCGTCGTCCCTATACCGCGGGCCTGCTGGCGGAGGGTACCGGCGTGCGGGTCGACGGACGCGGCTTCATCGAGGTGGATGACCACTGCGCGACGGGAGTGCCGGGCGTCTGGGCCGTCGGCGACTGCGTACGCGGCCCCATGTTGGCCCACAAGGCCAAGGAGGAGGGTGTCTGCGTGGCGGACCGCATCGCCGGGCGCCATGCCCACGTGAATCTCGCCATCGTGCCGAGCGTCATCTACACCGCCCCGGAAATTGCCTGGGTGGGGCTCACCGAAGAGGCCGCCCGGGCGAGTGGCCGCACCATCAAGGTGGGCAGCTTCCCGTTCCAGGCCAGTGGTCGTGCGCGGGCGATGGAAGCGGCGAATGGCTTCGCCAAGGTCGTGGCCGACGCCGACTCGGACGAGATCCTCGGCGTGCACATCATCGGTCCGATGGCCGGCGAACTGATTGCCGAGGCGGTGCTGGCGATGGAGTACCAGGCCAGCACGGAGGACCTGCAAGTCACCATCCACGCCCATCCGACCCTCTCCGAAGCGCTCCACGAGGCGGCGCTCAACGCCGACAAGCGGGCCATCGACTTCCTCAATCGCTGATGGCGGAGTCGTTCCGGGGCGGCGTTGGCCACCCCGGAACGGCGGCGGATGGATTTTCCTCTCAGTAGTGGGGAGGAATCTCCACCGGCACGCGTTCCTCGTTCTTGCCTTCCAGGGTTTCCACCTGACGCAGCAGTTGGCGATGCCGCTCCAGCATGGCATCGATCAGGCGCGCCTGTTCATAGGCGAGGTCGCTCAGTCGCTGCACCGCATCCTCCAGGTGCGCCACCTTGAATTCGAGGGTCTCCAGGCGCGACTCGTCCGTCATGGTCCGGTCTCCTTGCCGGGCGTGACGGCCGGCGGCAGGGGCGGCGGTCGCGGTGCATCGGGCGGAGCCAGGGTCGCAGGCGGCAAGGTCGTCGTGGCGGCGCCTACCTGGGCCCAATCGACCCGTCGCGTCAGGACCATCACGGCGGCCAGCGTGCCGAACAGCAGCAGGGACCCGACCAGCAGCGCATAGTCTTCCATGCGCAGGAGCAGGAAGAGCAGTGCATACAGGCCGGCGAGCCCGATGGCGAACCCCGCACCCAGCCGCGGACTGCCGAGTACATGCCGTATGTAGAAGCCGAGCAGGCCCACGCAGGCTGCCGCGGACGCCAGATACGCCCGCGCGAACCCGAGGTGCTCCGACAGCGACAGCAGCAGCAGGAAGAACAAGGCCAGCGAGAGGCCGACCAGCCCGTACTGGACCGGGTGCACCGGCAGTCGACGCAGCACCTCGAACAGGAAGAAAGCGGCAAAGGTGAGTACCACGAACAACAGTGCGTAGGTCACGGCGCGGTTCATCTTCGCGTAGTGGTCGACGGGGTCGATGAACGAGACACTGAAACGGCGTGCCCGCAGCCCGTCGCACTCGCCATCGTCGACACAGGCGGCGAGGAGTTGCTCGATGTTGGTGGAGAAGAAGGAGGCCTGCCAGTGGGCCGTGAAGCCGGTATCCCGGACCGTGCGCTCGACGGGCAGGAAGTCGCCAGTGAAGCTCGGATGCGGCCAGTCGGCCTCGAGACGGACGTCCGTCTGGCGGGCGACGGGCGTGAAGTGCAGGGCACTGGTGCCCTGGAGCACGAGGTCGACGGAGAAATCGTGGCGGGGTGCGGCGTCGACGACCGCATGCAGCCCGGTGCCAAGGACCTTGGAGCCGGTGCCTGCCGCGAAACGGCTGGCCCGACCATTCACGACCAGGGGGACATCGTTGCGGATGCCGCGAACGTCGGCGATGCCCAAGGCAAGCGTGGGCGCCTCCAGTCGGTACTCCGCGAGGCGCGTCGCCGGGAGCCCATAGTTCGCCGGAATCGCGAAGTGGCCCTTGAGTGCCGCTTTCAGGGTGTAGAGCCTCGCTTCGTAGATGCCGCGCATCCGTCGCTCGGTGGCGAGACGACCGTCCACCTCCAGGCGCTCCGGCAGGAAATGCAGGGCCCCACGCTCCTCGCGCTCCCGTTCGACCCGCTGGCCCGTCTGCGGATCATCCTCCCAACTGCGGACCGTATGGATGTAAGGCACCACCAGGATGGGCCCGACGACCGCCTGTTCGTAGGCGGAACTGGACGCGATGTCCTTGACCACCTCGTCGCGGTGCGCGCGGCGTTCGTTGTTCAGGCCGGCAATGAAGGCCAGTGGTACCACCAGCAGGAGGGTGAGGACCAGGATGACGAGCAGCTTGAGGGCGAGCGAGCGGTTCATGGGCAGCTCCGGGAATCAGCCGCGTCGGCGGACGGACAGGACATCGGGCAGGGCGGCGAGGCGGTCCATGGCCTTGCGCAGGGCGCCGAGGTCGGGAACCCGCACGGTGATTTCCATATCGGCCGTGCCGCGCGAATGGTCACTGGCGGTCGACATGCGGTCAATGGAAATCTTCTCGTCCGCCATCAGGCCGCTGACATCCCGCAGCAGGCCGCGTCGGTCCAGCGCCTGCACCAGGAGGACGACGCTGTAATCGCGCGCCTCATCGAGACCCCAGCCGACCTCCAGCACCCGCTCCGGGTCCTTGGCGCGCAGGCGGAGCAGGTTCGCGCAGTCCGCCCGGTGCAGCGTGACGCCACGACCGAGCGTGATGAAACCCGCCATCGGTTCCGGGGGCACCGGGCGACAGCAGCGCGCGAACGAGGTCAGCAGGTCGCCAATCCCCATGACCTGCACGCCGCCTGCCGCTCGCCCGCTGCCCTTCGCCACCGGCAGAGGGGGGGGCACCACCGCAGGCAGTTCGCGGGCTGCCTGCTCGGTCCGTTCGCGGGCCTGCAGACGCCCGATCGCATTGCTGATGGCCGCCGGCGACGTCTCGCCCTCGCCCAGCGAGAGATGGAGTTCATCCAGCGTGGCAAACCCGAGTTCACGGAGGAGCACGGGAAGGGTGACCGCCGCCGCATCGCCGACTCGGGCCAGTTCCCGGTTCAGCACTTCCCGGCCAGCCTGACGGTGTGCGCCCTCGTCCTCGCGGCGGAAGTAGGCCCTTACCTTGGCGCGGGCCGAGCGCGTCGCGAGGAAGCCGTTGGACTCGACCAGCCAATCACGGCTCGGCTGGAGTGCCTTGCCCGTCACCACCTCCACCTGGTCACCGTTCTTCAGTCGGGTGGTCAGCGGGACCATCCGTCCGTTCACCTTCGCACCGCGGCAGCGATGACCGAGGTCGGTATGCAACTGATAGGCGAAATCGAGCGGTGTTGCTCCCTCGGGCAATTCGATCACGTCGCCGCGCGGACTCAGCGCGTAGACATGGTCGGCGAACAAGCGGGAGCCGATCTGGTCGAGGAAGTCGCCCTCGCCCGGTGCGCGCGGCGCCAGCAGGTCACGCAGGGCATTGAGCCGGGCGTCGTATCCCGCTTGCCGCACCGTGCCTTCCTTGTAGCGCCAGTGGGCCGCCACGCCATGTTCCGATGTCTCGTGCATCTCGCGGGTGCGGATCTGCACTTCCAGTGTCTTGTCGCCCGGACCCAGCACGGCCGTATGGATCGATCGGTATCCGTTGGGCTTCGGGGTGGCGATGTAGTCGTCGAACTCGGACGGGATGTTCGGCATGAGCGAGTGCACCACACCCAGTGCCGTGTAGCATGCCGGGACATCCTCCACGAGGATGCGCACCGCACGGATGTCGTACAGCTGCTCGAAGGCCAGCGATTTCTTCTGCATCTTCCGCCAGATGCTGTAAAGATGCTTGGCACGGCCCTGTACCTCGGCCTCGACACCGGCGCTGCGCAGTTCTGCCACGAGGCGGATACGCATCTCGGCAATCCATTCCTCGCGGTCGGCGCGGCGCTCGCTCAGTGCCGCGGCGATGCGGCGATAGGCCTCCGGTTCGAGGTACCGGAAGGCCATGTCCTCCAGTTCCCACTTGAGCAGACCCAGACCAAGGCGGTTGGCGAGGGGGGCATAGACTTCGCGTGTCTGCAGGGCGAGTCGACGCTGCTCTTCCGGGGCGGCGGCCCTGGCCTGCCGCAACCGGTGCAATTGCAGGGCCAGTCGCAGGACCACCAGTCGCGGATCGTCGACGACCGCCAGCAACATCCGCCGCAGGCTTTCCGCCTGGGCGAGCGGCAGCGATTCGGGTTGCGCCTGCGCACCGCCGCGCAGGGAGTCCAATGCGGCAAACCGCGGCAAGGCGCGGG